>CAXAIH010000087.1:0-7943 GCA_963968755.1 uncultured Flavobacteriales bacterium | reverse complement strand
TTCTAGAAGGGAGTAAGTGGAAAGAAAAAGCAAAGAGCCAATCAGCGGCCTACAAAAACATAGATGCAGTACGCGGCAACATTTATGCCGACGACGGCAGCTTACTCGCTACCTCTGTTCCCATTTACGAAGTTCGAATGGACCTTAAGACCGAGGCTCTGACGGATGAAATATTTAACGAGAAGGTCGACACCTTGGCGGAATGCCTAAGTGATTTATTTGAAGACCGAACACCCTTTGAGTGGAAAATAAGGTTGACCGAAGCACGTGAACGCGGCGATCGCTATCACCTCATCCAACGGAAGGTAAGATACAATGAGCTCAAAGCCCTTCGCCAATTCCCCATCTTCAACCGAGGTCGCTATAAAGGCGGACTTATCTACCTGCAGCAGAACAAACGCGAAAAACCCTTCAAGGTTTTAGCAGCTAGAACCATCGGATACACTAGAGAGGGAATCAAGCCGGTTGGTTTGGAAGGTGCCTACAACAAGGAGCTTGGCGGAGTATCAGGCAAAAGGCTCATGCAGAAAATTGCCGGTGGAGTTTGGATGCCCCTAAACGATGAAAATGAAATTGAACCCATCGATGGCGCCGATCTCTACACAACCATAGACATCAACATTCAGGATGTTGCGGAAAAAGCACTTGAACGTCAGCTCTCCATGCATCAGGCCGATCATGGCTGTGCAGTTCTGATGGAAGTTGAAACAGGTGAGGTAAAAGCCATCGCAAACCTTTCAAGGACTAAAAAAGGAGAGTATTACGAAATCTACAACTACGCAGTTGGTGAGAGTACTGAGCCAGGAAGTACATTCAAACTAGCCTCCTATATGGCTGCTCTTGAGGATGGGCATATCGATCTTACAGATAGCATTGATACGGAGAAAGGAAAGTTCCAATTCTATGACACCTATATGTACGACTCGCATGAAGGTGGATTTGGGAAGATCAGCGTTCAGCGCGCATTCGAGGTTTCATCGAACATCGCGGTGGCCAAAATCATCAACGAGAACTACGGCAAGAACCCTCAAGCTTTCATTGATCATTTGTACAAGATTGGACTCAATACTCCACTTGGCCTAGAGATCTACGGTGAAGGTAGCCCGCAAATAAAATCAACCTCCTCAAAGTCATGGTCGGGCATTACGCTTCCTTGGATGTCGCATGGATATGAAGTTGCGATGACCCCGCTTCAAATCTTGACCCTGTACAACGCAGTTGGTAACAACGGAAGGATGGTAAAACCACGCTTCGTTCGTGAAGTGGGTCGCATGGGCAAAGTCCAGAAAGAATTTGAGCCAAGTGTCCTCAACCCGAAAATTTGCAGCGACAGAACCTTAACAAAACTCAAGTCGATGTTGGAAGGTGTTGTTGAGAATGGCACAGCAAGAAACCTCAAAAATGCTCACTTCAAAATTGCAGGCAAGACAGGTACAGCTCAAATCGCGAATGCCAAATATGGTTATAAGTACAAGTCGAAAGTCAGTTACCAAGCCTCCTTTGTCGGCTACTTCCCAGCCGAGAAGCCCAAGTACTCCTGCATTGTAGTTGTAAACGCCCCTTCGAGGAATGTGTATTACGGAAACCTTGTAGCGGGGCGAATCTTCAAGGAAATTGCCGATAAAGTGTATGCGACTAGCATCGATATCCACGATGAAATCCAATCGGTTGAAATCGCTGGAAGAACCAAAATTCCAGTTTCAAAAAACAGCTATACCAAAGATTTAGAAACGGTATTCAACTCTCTTAATATCCCTTACGAGTTCCACTCAGCGGATGGCACTTGGGCTAGAACCATTACTCAAGAGAAAATGGTTGACATCTATCGTCAGAAAGTGCTTCCAGGAATGGTTCCAAACGTGAAAGGCATGAACATCCAAGACGCACTCTTCATCCTGGAAAACCACGGACTTCATGTTGAAATCCAAGGAAGTGGTATGGTCAAAAAGCAATCACTCAGCCCAGGTCAAAAGTTTAATCAAGGACAACACATACGCATCGAACTGTCGTGAAAATATTAAAAGACATACTCTATAAGGCGGGGATTCAAGAAGTTCAGGGTTCTACAAATGTTGCCTGCGACTCCATCCAATTCGACTCCCGAAAAGTTGAAGAATACACGGTATTCGTAGCCGTTCGAGGAACCGCTTCAGATGGGCACGAATACATCGAGAAGGCCATTGAACTTGGAGCGGTAGCCTTGGTGTGTGAAGAATTTCCAGAAAAGCTTCACGAAGGAATCACCTATGTAAAGGTGAACGATGGCAGAGTTGCCCTCGCTCAAATGGCTTGTCATTTTTACGATCAGCCCAGCAAGGAAATCAAGCTGGTGGGCATCACCGGGACCAACGGTAAAACCACCATCGCCACACTTCTATTCCGCATGTATCAGAGCATGGGCCACAAATGCGGCTTGCTTTCTACCGTGGTGAATAGAATTCACAAGCAAACCATAGATGCCACGCAAACCACACCCGACCCTGTTCAACTCAACGCCCTCCTTCGGCGTATGGTAGACGAGGGTTGCACCTATGCATTCATGGAAGTGAGCTCTCATGCTCTCGCTCAACACAGAACGGCAGGTTTGGAATTTAACGTAGCTGCGTTCACCAACATCACCCACGATCACCTCGATTACCACAAAAACTTCGACTCCTACATCAAGGCAAAAAAAATGCTCTTCGACCAACTCCCGAAAGATGGTCACGCTCTCTTGAATGCCGACGATTTTCATTGGGAAATCATGGCGCAAAACTGCCCAGGAACTGTCAAGACCTTCGGCCTCATGGGCATGGCAGACATCAAAGGGAAAATCATCGAGAACCACTTCTCTGGCCTCCAGATGTCCATTGAAGGGAAAGACGTATGGTCGAAGCTCGTTGGCGATTTTAACGCAAGTAATATGCTCGCCGTATATGGTGCCGCCACCTTGCTAGGCAGTGATGAGTTCGAAGTACTTACCACCCTCAGCACGCTTAATTCTGTAGAAGGGCGCTTTCAATACATCAAGAGTCCGAACGCCGTTATCGGTATTGTGGACTATGCGCACACACCAGACGCACTCAAGAATGTTCTAGGGACAATACAAAACCTCCGGACTGGAAACGAACAAGTGATTACAGTAGTTGGAGCCGGTGGCGACCGCGATCGAAGCAAACGACCAGAGATGGCGAAAATCGCCTGCATGTTCAGTGATCGAGTGATTCTGACTTCCGACAACCCCAGAAGCGAGGATCCGGAAAGCATTATTCAAGAGATGCGCAAAGGAATCGATAAAGGTGATGAGCGCAAGGTATTAGCCATTACAAATCGACGAGAAGCTATCCGAACTGCGAGCAGTCTTGCTCAAGCTGACGACATAATTCTTGTTGCAGGAAAAGGTCATGAAAACTACCAAGAAGTCAATGGAAAACGCCAGCAATTCGATGACTTAGAAGAATTGTCCAACGCACTTAATCTCCAAAAAGACTGATGCTGTACTATCTCTTTCAATACCTGAACGAAATCGATTTTCCTGGAGCCGGCCTATTCAACTTCGTCTCATTCCGAGCAGCTCTTGCCACGGTAATCTCACTGATAATAGCATGGATGTTCGGCGGGCGCATCATTCGCTTGTTGCGCAAACAACAAGTTGGAGAAAGCATTCGCGATTTAGGTCTTGAAGGTCAGATGGAAAAGCAAGGCACCCCTACCATGGGTGGGCTCATCATCCTTGCGGCAATTTTAATTCCGACACTGCTTGTTTGTAAACTAGACAACATCTATGTGATCACCATGCTCATCGCAACCGCAGGATTCGGAGCTATTGGCTTCATCGATGATTACATCAAAGTCTTCAAGAAGAATAAAGCTGGATTGGCGGGCAAGTTCAAGATTGTCGGGCAAGTCATTCTAGGCTTGATCATCGCGTCTATTTTGAGCTTCCACCCTGATGTAGTCATCAAGGAGAAAGTAGAGACAAATGGTATTGTGGCTTCTGATGATTTACGCATAGATGAAGACGGAAATATCTATCAGTGGAAAGAAGCCAAGTCTTCCAAAACGACGATTCCTTTTGTAAAAGACAATGAGTTCGATTACGCCTGGTTGATTTCCTGGATGGGCGACAACTACATGAGCTGGGTTTGGCTCATCTTCATCCCAATTGTCATTCTGATCATCACCGCAGTTTCGAACGGGGCAAATATGACAGATGGTTTAGATGGACTAGCCGGTGGAAGTTCAGCCATCATCGGAGTAACTCTCGCCGTATTCGCCTACCTCTCCTCGAACTTCATTTTCGCGGATTACCTGAACATCATGTACATCCCGAATGCGGAAGAGCTGGTGATTTTCATGGGAGCCTTTATAGGCGCCTGTGTTGGATTCCTCTGGTACAACTCCTACCCCGCCTCGGTTTTCATGGGTGATACGGGAAGTTTGGCCATCGGTGGAATCATTGCCGTGCTAGCCGTAGCGATTCGAAAAGAACTCTTGATTCCCGTTTTCTGTGGAATCTTCTTAGTTGAAAACCTCTCTGTTATGCTGCAGGTAGGTTATTTCAAATACACCAAAAAACGCTTTGGAGAGGGCAAGCGCATCTTCTTGATGGCTCCGCTCCACCACCATTACCAGAAACTTGGAGTCCATGAATCGAAAATCGTCAGTCGCTTTTGGATTGTGGGCGTCATGCTTGCCATTCTATCGATCGTCACATTGAAGATTAGGTAGATGGAGAAGGTCTGGGTTCTAGGCGGAGGAGAAAGTGGCGTAGGCGCTGCTTTGTTGGCACAGAAAAAAGGCTTTGAAGTTTTCCTCTCCGACGGAGGAAGCTTGAAAGAGAAGTACAGAAACGTTCTTATACATCACGAAATAAAATTCGTAGAACGGACTCATAGCGAGGACTGGTCGTCGAGCAGCCTAGTGGTTAAAAGCCCTGGTATTCCTTCCGAAGCAAAAATTGTGAAGGACATCCGAGCCGCTGGAATCGAAGTGCTTTCAGAGATTGAGTTTGCCTACAGAAACTGCGATTCCAAGTTTATTGGAATTACGGGAAGCAACGGCAAAACAACTACCACTGGATTGCTATACCACCTGCTCGAAAAAGCAGAATTGGATGTAGCAGTTGCAGGAAACATCGGCAAAAGTGTTTGCTGGTTGCTCAGCGAGCGAGAGCCAGAGTATTTGGTTGTTGAACTGAGCAGCTTTCAACTCGACGATGTGGTGGACTTTAAACCCATCATCGCCATTCTACTGAACATCAGTCCTGACCATCTCGATCGCTACGACAACAAGATGGAAAACTACGCTGAAGCAAAGTTTCGAATTACAAAAAATCAAAGCCCTGAGGATGTCTTCATCTATTGGAATGAAGATCAGCTTCTCAATGCTTTTGTCGACTCCGGTCGAGTAAAAGCGAGAACTCTTTCCTACGGCTCAAAGAAAACCGCGGATTCCGCGGCTTGGATAGAAAGAGAAGAAGAAAGCGAAACCGAATTATTGAACCTAAACAACAAACTGAGAATGTCAATACAAAAACTAGCATTACAAGGAAGACATAACATTTACAACAGCATGGCCGCTGGGGTAGCTGGGCGCATCTTAGATCTGCGTAAAGAAGTGATCCGCGATAGCCTGATGGACTTCCAAAACATCGAACACCGACTGGAGCATGTAGTAAGCGTTTGCGGTGTGAAATACATCAACGATTCCAAAGCAACTAATGTAAATTCCAGCTGGTGGGCGCTCGAGTCCATGGACCGATCTGCGGTATGGATTGCAGGAGGCGTTGACAAAGGCAACGACTACTCAAGTCTTGTTCCTCTCATCGAAGAGAAGGTAAAAGGCATTGTATTGATTGGAACGAAGAATGAAAAACTCAAAGCCAGCTTCACTGATTTGGGTATTCAGATCACGGAAGTAGAGAGCATGGAATTGGCAGTTCGTGAAGCCTACAATATGGCGGACAAAGGCGACGCCGTACTTCTATCTCCTGCATGTGCGAGTTTCGATCTGTTCGACAACTACGAAGACCGAGGTCATCAATTCAAATACTGGGTTCGTCACCTGTAGGACATGCACAATTTTGTAGATCAATATTTTAAATGGGATCGAGCCATCTGGCTCATCGCTTTCTTCCTCTGCATTGCATCGCTGCTGTTGGTATACAGCTCGATTTCAACATTGGCCTACAAATACCATGGTGGTAACACGATCTTTTACCTCATGCGGCATGGCTTCTTCCTTCTTGCCGGACTTGGGATTATGTTCTTAATCCACCGGGTGCGATACTCCTATTTCTCTCGCATTTCTCAGTTGTTGCTTTACATTTCTATTCCCCTGCTGCTTGTCACTTTGGTGATGGGTTCAAACATCAACGAGGCCAGCAGGTGGCTGCAGATTCCAGTCATCAATCAAACGTTTCAAACGTCCGATCTTGCAAAGCTCGCGCTCATCACCTACGTGGCGCGCATGCTCACCGTGAAGCAAGATGTTATACACGATTTCAATCAGGGGGTGCTTCCAATTCTCATCCCAGTGTTTGTGGTCTGTGCACTCATCTTCCCCGCGAACTTCTCCACTGCGGCCCTTCTTTTTGGTTCCAGCTTCATTCTCATGTTCCTTGGTGGTGTTCGCGTAAAACACTTGAGTGCTGTAATAGGTGGAGTTATCCTCATGGTTATCTTGTCCTTCTTCGTTGCTAAAAGTGCACCTAACCTCTTTCCTAGAATGGGTACATGGATTTCAAGAATTGAGAATTTTAACGAACCCAGTAAAGACGGTAATTATCAAGTAGAACAGTCAAAAATCGCCATAGCCAATGGTGGTATTGCTCGCTTAGCACCTGGAAAAAGCATACAGCGTAACTTCTTACCTCACCCCTATTCAGATTTCATTTTTGCCATCGTGTTAGAAGAATATGGAATGCTCGGAGGAATTCTCATTCTCGCCTTGTACATGATCCTTTTCATAAGGGTGCTTCGAATCGTGAAAAAGTGTAAACAAAAGTTTGGGGCCTACCTGGTCCTTGGCATCACCTTCATGCTGGTGTTTCAAGCGCTGGTGAATATGGCTGTGGCTGTAAACCTTTTCCCGGTAACCGGTCAACCACTGCCTCTTGTTAGTATGGGTGGAACCTCAACTTGGTTTACCTGCATCGGGCTAGGGATTGTGCTGAGCGTAAGTGCGCACCTAAGTGAAGAGCCCGACGACGAGGAAAGCAAACAAGGTAAAAACGTAATGATGGAGCCCGCTACATGAAAGCATTACGCGTAATAATCAGTGGAGGTGGAACAGGTGGACATATTTTCCCCGCCATAGCTATTGCAAATGCTTTAAAAAAACGAGACCCAAACACAGAGATTCATTTCGTTGGCGCCGAAGGCCGAATGGAAATGGAGAAAGTTCCTGAAGCAGGTTATAAGATTGACGGTCTTTGGATCAGTGGACTTAAACGAAAACTCGATCGCAGAAATTTGAGCTTTCCCTTTAAGCTCATTTCGAGCTTATTAAAGTCGCGGAAAATCATTCGGAAATTTAAGCCCGACATCTGCATTGGTGTTGGAGGCTATGCCAGCGGGCCCCTTTTGTACGCGGCATCTAGAATGGGAATCCCAACGCTCATACAGGAGCAAAATTCCTTTCCAGGAATTACAAATAGAATACTGGCAAGTAGGGTAAACAAAATATGCGTGTCCTACGAAGGCCTCGAACGGTGGTTCCCAAAACAAAAGATTGTGATGACGGGAAATCCAATTCGTACAAGCGTCATCGATATTCAAAGAAAAAGAGAAGCCGCACTCAAACATTTTGACTTAGAGCCAAACAAGAAAACAATCCTTTTTGTGGGGGGAAGTTTAGGCGCTCGATCCATCAATGAAGCGGTTAAAGAACATTACACGAATATCCTTACGGAAGGTTACCAAATTCTCTGGCAGCATGGGAAAGCCTACGCAGATTCCGCC
>CAXAIH010000086.1:0-7964 GCA_963968755.1 uncultured Flavobacteriales bacterium | reverse complement strand
CGCTCTTGCGTTTGTACCTGCCAGCCAAAGCGATAAGCCGCCTTGATTTGCCCCAAGTTCCAAACAGGTTTTTCCTTCTAAATTTTCAGGAAGTTGGGCTTCCCAGAATTGAAGGGCACGTCCCCAATTCTCCACATCCCAACCCAACACGTCTTCAATTCGAGCTTTAGCCATGAATTTGTTCACTTAGTCCGTACTTCGCAATCACCTTCCCCTCATATTCTAAGAAGGATTTCCAACGTCGATCAACATCGATTTGATCACCTCCAAATTTCTGAGCAAATTGAAGAAAAAGAGAGTAGTGGTTTGCTTCACTCTTCATAAGCCTTGCGTAGAATTCGGACAGCTCCTTGTCTTCAATGTTTTCTGACAAAACCCGAAAACGTTCGCAACTGCGCGCCTCTATCATCGCTGCTAAAAGCAAGCGGTTCACCAGCACTTGTGTTCTTGATCCACCTTTTTCAAAAAAAGCCTGAAGGTCACGAACATATGGGTCACGTCGCTCTCGACCGAGCTGGTAACCTCGAGACTTCATCTTTTCAATGACCTGCTGGAAGTGATCCATTTCTTCTTGGGCCAGCTCAGCCATGGCTTCAACCAACTCTAAATGTTCGGGGTAGCCAATGATGATGGATATGGCTGAAGAAGCTGCTTTTTGCTCGCAGTATGCGTGATCGGTTAATACCTCTTCGAGGTTTTTCTCAGCAATATTTACCCAACGAGGGTCCGTTGGCAACTTCAGCTTAAACATCTTTAGTACTTTGCGCTCCCACAAAGTAAGCGAATCTCCATTCGCGGCCCACATGAAGATTATTGCACATAGAGGTTGGTCCTCACAAGCTCCTGAGAATACGGAGGCCGCAATTGAGAAAGCCATATCACTTGGTGTGGATATGGTTGAGATTGATATTCGACGCACCCAAGACTTTGGTGTGGTAGTTTTTCATGATTCCAAACTTGGTCGAACCACTGAAGGGGAGGGCTTTGTTCGAAAGCTTGATCAGAAGAGTTTGATGCAGATTGACAATGGATCTTGGTATGGGGAAGCATATGCGGATCAAAGGATACTATCCTTAGATGAAGCTTTGGAAATATGCAAGAACAGAATGCGCATGATGATTGAAATTAAGATCGATCGTGGAGATATATTCTCACCGAGCATCAAGAATTTGTTGGACTCAATTAAGGCGCACGGAATGATGGATCAGGTTTGTATTCAAAGTTTCAATACAGATGTTTTGAAGTCCTTGAACTCCGTTGAACCTGCTCTCGAGTTGCACAAGTTGATTGTCTTTAAGGTTCCACTTTCACCCTTTTATTTCGACGAGAAGATTACCACTGGAAAGCTCTTCAGCGAAAGCTTTTACAAGGCAATTAATATCTCCTATAAGTATGTCACTATCCCTCTCGTCCAAGCCATTCGGCGTCGTGATAAGGAGATTTATTGTTGGACCGCAGATAAGCTGAAACCCATGTCGCGTCTCTCCAAAATTGATGTGGATGGTATAATTACCAACTACCCGAGTAAACTCAAAACATTGCTCAGTTTGAAGTAAGCCAAGAGCATTAGATTTGCAGCTAAATTTCAACAGATGAAGAACTTAAGTTTATTGCTGAGTGTACTATCCTTTATAGGAGTTGTTGCTCTTTTTGCCATGGAATTTACCGAAGAAGAAGATGGTGAAATCTCCGTTTCTCAAAGCGGTCAATTGAACCGAAACATGAGCAACGCCAACCTGGATAATGCACGGATTATTTTCGTGAATACAGATTCACTCTGGCAGCAATACGAACTCTACGGTCAGTACCTCGATGATTTGGTTAAAGAGCGCACGGCCCTCGAAAAGCAATATGAAAAGCGCATGCGCCGATTTGAAGCGGATGTCAAAAAGTTCCAAGAAAAGGCCCCGTATATGTCGCAACAGTTAGGCGCCCAAGAACAGAACCGGATCCTCGGTGAGGAAAAAAGTTTACTCCAGATGCAAGAGGATATGGGACAACAACTTGCGGAATCTGAAATGGCGAAAAACATGGAAATTCGCGAAAAAATTCTCAGCGAGATTCGTGAGTACAATGCTGATGGTCGATACGACTTCGTACTGGGATACAGCAGCGCTTCACCCGTCCTGTATGCGAACGACAGTTTGAATGTGACTGAAGATTTGCTTAAGATGCTCAACGGGGCACCGACTTCAACAAAAGCGGAATAGGATGTTCTCAGCACAGCATAAAACCAACAATGTTGTCGAGTATGTGCTATTCTTGTGGCATACTGAGGACTTGTTGCGTTCGCTTGAATTGAACGATGAGCGTGTAAATACGGAACTTGTTTCAAAGCAAGCGGTTACTCAGGAAGATCGCGATCGGCTTTCTACTTGGTATGTCAAATTGCTGAAAGAGATGAAGCGAGATGGCCTTCAAAAGACTGGTCATTTGGAGGAAACGGAAGAAATTCTCAACGAACTCTTCTTCTTGCACAACAGTTTGCTGGATGCGTTGAAAGATGCCGACTACAAGAAACTCTGGCAGCTCGCTGAGCCAAATATGAAAGAGCTTCAGATCAAAAGCAAGAGTATGAGCATCAATCCCATAGAGCTCATACTTACGGGCTTGTATGGTGCCTCGGCACTTCGTGCTCAGGGCAAAGATTTATCGAAGGAAACCGAAAAAGCTATTTCGGAATTCAGCGCTCTCTTAAATCACTTGGGGATGCGATTTAAAGAGTACAAGTCCGGTAAGATGAACTGATTTTTGGTTGAAACGCACACAAATCAATTTCTGAAAACTTACTTTTGCCGCAAATTAAATTTAGATCCATGAAATCAAAAAACTTATTGATGGCCGTTATCGCTGCAGCTTTAATCGTGCCTTCATTTCAATCTTGTAAGAAAGGTGAAAATGACCCAGGACTTAGCTTCTCTTCGAGAAAAGCTCGTGTTGCTGGCGAATGGACTGTTTCTGACATGATAATGAACAACAGCTTTACAGATGATGACGGAGACGTTTCTACTTCTGAATCTACTTTCTCTGGAATGACCGAAACGGTTGTAAATACCAATGAAGATGGCGACAAGTCCACTACAGTTTACACCTACAGCGAGAGAATGATCACCTTCGAAAAAGACGGAAACTATTCTGAGTCTTGGACGCGTAACAAAACAAGCGTTGAAATTGATTATGCTGACCCAAGTGTTACAGATCCTCCCATCACAATTTTGGAAGATCAATTGGACGGTGGTATCGCTGAGTCTAAGACAAAGTCTGGTACTTGGTCGTTCTTGACTGCCGACGAAGCAGCTCATTACAAAAACAAAGAGCGTATCATTATCAACACTACTTCTCAAAAAGAAGTTGGTCCAGATCAGTACTTCGATCCTTCTACTTTTGAGATCTTGTGGGGAACTGAGACAACAACTGAATACTTTGGTAACGGTGAAATGTCATTCATCATACCAATCTGGCAATTGAAAGGTAAAGAGATGATCCTTGAAGGTGACTTCGCGGGAAGCTGGGACTACATGACTACAGATCCAAACGGATCTGAAGGAAATGATAGTTACACAAACTCTTTCAGCATGACTTTGACTCAGGAGTAAACCTCTGAGAAAAAAATTGGAGCCCGTTCTGTTGCAGAGCGGGCTTTTTTTGTGCCCTAAAAATCAGGAAGTCTCCATGAAGGAGTCGAGAATTATGGAGGAAGCTTTCAACTTCTGGAAACAAAAAAACCCCCGAAAAATTTCGAGGGTTTATAAAGGGTGGAAGACCGGGTTCGAACCGGCGACCTCTTGAACCACAATCAAGCACTCTAACCAACTGAGCTACAACCACCATGTCTCTCTCAAGAACCAAAAATCAGATAGCTCTTTCCGAGGGCGGTAAATATAACTGAAATACATTCAGATTCGGTTTGAGAAAAAGGCAATTAATCGGCTACTTTTGTGTTAGTACACCCACCTAATTATCTTGCCTAAAACAATCCTTTTCATCACTTCTTGGTTTCCATCCAAAAAGCATCCAAGCCTTGGGAACTTTGTATTGCGCCATGCCCTTGCAGCATCTAGAAAAAATAAGGTGGTTGTTTTATATGTAACGGCACTAGACGAAATCGAATCGGCCGACCTCGAGGTGACTAGAATAGATGGCGTTGAAGTTTGGACCTATTTCTACCCTACCATAAATCGGGGCGGTAAGCTAAAATCCTTGGTGAAAGCAGGTTTGTACATGCGTGCTTGGCGACAACTCATCGATCGATATCTTACGGAGGAGGGAAAGCCTGATCTTGTTCACTTGAACGTTATGTTTCCCGCAGGAAGAATTGCCCGCGATCTGAAGTTGCGCCATAATATTCCCTACGTGGTATCCGAACATTGGACGGGATACCTCCCAGAAGATGGACGCTATAAGAAGCTTCCGATGGTGGCAAGAAGGATGATTCGGAATACGGCAAGAGAAGCCAATCGGATATTGCCCGTTTCGGAAGACCTAGAAGCAGCATTAATATCTCATGGAATTGGGAGGAAGTATCAACGCTTGGTGAACGTGATCGATACCCAGAAGTTCAGCTGCGTAACTCGAGAAGAATCCAAAAGCCTAAAACTGCTTCATATTTCTAATTTGCATGTGGAACAGAAGAATATTGGTGGCTTATTATCCGCCTTGTCTAAGTTGAAAGAACAACGTGATTTCACATTAACCCTCGTGGGAGAAGAAGGCGCTGATGAAGCTCGAATTCTTGCCAAGAAATACGGATTGGAAGAGCAGACGGCCTTTCTTCAAAAGTTGTCGCAAGATGAAGTCATTGCGCAAATGCAAAAACACGATGTCCTCCTTCTTTTTTCCCGCTTTGAAAACATGCCTTGTGTTTTGATTGAGGGGGCTGCCACCGGTATGAAAATCTTCACGACAGATGTGGGTGGTATTTCAGAATTCTTCAATCGAGAAGAGGAAAATGCGGTTCTGATCCAATCTGAAGATGAAGATGCACTCGTGGACTCTCTAAAGCAACTCGAGAAATTCCCTTGGAAAAACGAAAAGGAACTGCATGATTGGGCCTTCGAAAACTTTAGCCTTGAAAGAATTGGAGAACAATTGGATGCGATTTATCAAGACGTGATTCAAGAATACAACTGACCTTGAAAGCCAAACCCTCCTTCTTTATTATTGGCGCTCCAAAGTGTGGTACTACCTCGCTCAATGAGTATCTGTCTCAGCATCCCGAGATAGGAATGGCTAGGAAGGAAATTCACTACTTCGGGAAGGATCTGGGCATCGAACGTGACGCTCAAACAGAGGCCGAGTACTTATCTTTTTTCACTGATCTGAAGGAGGATGTTCAAGGTGAAGCATCGGTTTGGACCTTCTATTCAAAAACGGCGAGCAAGGAGTTGAAATCCTTTAAGCCAGACGCAAAACTCATCTTGCTTCTTCGCAATCCTTGGGACTTAATGTTATCCTTACACGCCCAGCATTTGATGGATGCAGACGAAGAGCTTAAGGATTTTAACAAAGCCCTAGAACGAGATTTATTGAGAGACCCAAAAGCGGCTACCAATTGGTCGAAGAATTTTGAGGTGCGTCCCTTGTTGTGGAAAAGCGTCTTATTCTCGGAAGGACTCAACATGTGGCAGAAAGACTGGGGGGCGCAGTTGAAAGTGGTTCTTTTTCAAGATTTGGCTGAATCGCCCTTGGAGACTTTTAAGGATGTGTGTTCACACCTTGGAGTTTCAACCGCCTTCGAACCCAAATTTGAAATTCACAACCAACGGAAATCAATCAGAAGCGCGGGTATTCAAGCACTTATTGACCGACCGAATTCGAATCTTCAAAAAATTGCTCGTAATCTGCTGCCCTTTAAAACCGCGAGGCATCAGCTTATGAGCGTTGCAAAAAAGATGAATAGAACCAAGGCCAATACTGGAGAGAGTTTGAGTCTAGAAAATCAAATCAGTTTATCTGATTTGTTAACAGAAGATATCGAACGCACCAAGAAATTGCTGGATCGCGAATTAAGCCATTGGGTCTGATGTGTGGAATAGCTGGCTTAGTTTCAAAAGAGGGTAGTGGAAGCCCCAAGGACTTACATCAAATGTCCAAAATCCTTTCGCATCGAGGGCCGGATGACGAAGGCTTCCTTTTGTTTAAGGAAGATGCGAAACTGTATTATGGAGATGATAGTTTGCTTGCAGAAAGCACACTTCCGTACATGCCAAAAGAGCATTTGAATGAAGCCAACCAGCCTTTTCAAATTGGACTCTTACACCGAAGGCTTAGCATCCTAGATTTAAGCTCCGCAGGTCATCAGCCACTCTCCGACTCGGAATCAAAGTATTGGATCACCTTCAATGGAGAAGTGTACAACTACATCGAGTTGAGGTCGGAACTTGAGGCCAAAGGGCACAGCTTTTATTCAAAGTCAGATACGGAAGTTGTCCTTCATGCATACATGGAGTGGGGGACGGAGTGTTTCAGTCATTTTATAGGAATGTGGTCGGTAGCCATACTTAACCTGAAGGAGAATCGGCTGATTTTGTCCAGAGATCGTACGGGCGTGAAGCCGATGTACTACAAGCCTGATTCCAAGGAGTTCATTTTTGCCAGTGAGCTAAAGGCAATTCATGCCATTCGGCCTTCTAGCATGAATCCTACCGTGGCGATTGAGTTTTTGATTTCAGGAAACGCCGAGGAATCTGAAGATTCTCTTTTCAGCGGGGTTAGGGAACTTAAACCGTCCAGCACACTCAGCTTTGATTTGAGTGAAAACACTTACGAGGTTGAGAGTTACTACAAGCCGAGCTTTAATGCAGATAAAAAGGCTTGTGATGAGACGAGCTATCAGAACAAAGTAGCAGAACTTAAAGCCTTACTGCAGGACTCAGTCAACCTGCATTTGAGGTCAGATGCTCCACTTGGAACATGTTTGAGTGGTGGAATCGACAGCAGCGCATTGAGTGGTTTGATCAGCGCTAAGCTTGGACAAGGTGGGAACTTCAAGACCTTCACAGCACAATCGAGCGTTAGCGCATTGGATGAAAGTAGTTGGGCGAAGGAAGCGGCGAATTTTAATGGGTTTGATTGGTTCACTGTGAAGCCTAGGGTTGAAGAGCTTCAAGGTGACCTGGACGAGCTGACCTATTTCCAAGAACTGCCCATGATTTCTTTAAGTACGTATGCTCAATTCCGGGTCATGAAGATGGCCTCCGAACACGGCATTAAGGTGCTCATGAATGGTCAAGGCGCGGATGAGCTGTTTGCGGGATACCCTCATTATACCTTGTCCAATTGGAAAGAGCAGAAATGGAGCCTTCAACGCATGCGCGATGCCCTCTCTGAACGTGGGAAAACGAGCCAACTTTCTTACATTACGAAGGAGCTCCTTAAAGAAAAGCTTTATGGAAAGGTCAGCAGTGTTCCAAGCCTTCTCGTAGAACTGCAACCTCAGGTGCGTTTAATAGATCAAGATCATCTCAGCCATTTCGTCAAGCGACACTATGCAGCTCCAAGAGTTATTCATGAAGGGGTGAATCGACAGTTGCATTATGACTTTCACAAAGGCCCTTTAAAGAACCTTTTACGCTATGAAGATCGGAATTCGATGGCTTTTTCCGTTGAATCAAGAGTTCCATTCTCCGACGATCATAGAATTTCTGAGCTCGCCTTTGAGCTCAATTCTTTCTGCAAGCTTCGGGGCCCTTTCACGAAGATGCTGCTCAGAGATGCCACAAAAGAGTACATGCCAGAGTCTATTTATCGAAGATCTGACAAGATGGGCTTTGTAAGCCCAAATAACTTATGGATCAGGGAGTTAAAAGATGTTTTTTACGAGAGTTTCAATCGAAGTAACCTGCTTTTTGCTTCGGGCCTTGGAAGGGAAGAATTTGAAAAATTACTCGTTCCACAAGGCGAAGTGGAGAACTATCGCAGCTTCCGTTACATCAGTCTAGCGCTTTGGATGCAGAGGTTTAAAA
>CAXAIH010000085.1:0-8025 GCA_963968755.1 uncultured Flavobacteriales bacterium | reverse complement strand
GGAAAATCACTGTAGGTTCAATAAAATGAACTTCACGAGTTTTCAAAGTAGAGGGTTGATGGGCCTAGCACTCGCCTTCAACCTTGCCAAACTCACCCGTGAACATAAGTTTGATGTTCTTAGCTGTCATGATTCACATGCACACTCCGCAGCTATTCTCGCTACGCGACTTTATGGGCTAAAGTCGCCCATTGTCGTTCATCGCAAGCTTGACTATGCTGTGGGGAAGAACGCATTTAGCCGAGCAAAATACTGTCACTCTTCCATTCGGGCATTCATTTGTGTTTCAGATAAAGTAAAGGATGTGCTCGCTCAGACAGTGAAATCTAAGAATCTACTTCATGTTGTGTACGACGGCATCGACATACATCGCTTTCAAAACAAAGCGAAAACTCTTAAATCAGAATTAAATATTGGCAGCGATGAAGTTCTTATTGGCAACGTAGCAGCGCTATCAAACCAAAAAGACCCCTTCAGCTTTATTCAAGCCGCTCAAATTCTACTAAAAGCTGGCGTGAAAGCGCGCTTTGTATGGATCGGAGAAGGTGAACTTTACGAAGAGGTACAGCAACAGATTCGACGTTTAAAGCTTGAAGAAAAGGTGAAGTTTCTTGGCTTTCGTAAAGATGTTGAGAGCCTTCTTCCCGACCTTGACCTCCTTTTGTTCACTTCTCAGAACGAAGGCCTTGGCACCTCAGTTTTAGATGCATTTACTGCAGGGGTTCCAGTAGTGTGCACGAATGCCGGGGGATTGCAAAATTTCATTCGGCATCAGCAAAATGCCTTTATGGCTGAAGTTGGAAAGCCCAAGAGCCTAGCCGGGGGTGTGCAATGGATGCTTTCCGATCAAAGTCGGAGGGAAGAAATTATCCATGAGGCGCTTTCAGATGTGCAAAATTTCAGTTATGAAAAAATGGGGATTAGCAGCTTGGAAGTTTATCAAGAAGTTTCAAAGTAGATGACGCCTGCTGTTTTGCCTTTCTTGAAATGATTCGAACATGAAAAAACTTAGCTTTGTTTATCTAACCTGACCATTGAGATGGACGATTTTTCCTACATCGGAAACGCAGACGTAAACGCCATCGAAGAACTCTATAAGAACTATCAGAAAGACCCTGAATCGGTTGATTTTGGCTGGAAGAAGTTTTTTGAGGGATTCGATTTTTCCAGAACAGATTTTGAAGACGACGGACAGATTCCTGAGAACGTTCAGAAAGAGTTCAAAGTCATTCAACTCATCAACGAATACCGCTCTCGTGGACACCTGTTCACCAAAACGAATCCCGTGCGGACTCGCCGAACGTACAGCCCAACTCTCGACGTAGAAAACTTCGGTCTTAGCCAAGCCGACCTTCAGTCGGAATTCAACGCCGGTTCAGAAATTGGTCTTGGGAAAGCCAAACTCAGCGACATCATTGCCCACCTTCAGGAAACCTATTGCAGCTCTATTGGAGTTGAGTACACCTACATCCGTGAACCTGAGGTGATCAAATGGCTCCAAGACAAAATTGAACCTTCGCGCAATCAGCCCAACTTCGAAACAGACGAAAAGAAACAACTCTTCAAACGCATTTGTCAGGCCGTTGAATTCGAAGGTTTCCTGCACAAAAAATTTGTCGGTCAAAAGCGTTTTTCACTTGAAGGAGGCGAATCGCTCATCCCATCAATCTATTACGCTATAGAGCGCGGAGTAGATTTAGGTATTAAGGAATTTGTCATCGGAATGGCGCACCGCGGACGTCTGAACATCCTCGCAAACATCTTTAGAAAGCCCTTTGAAAACATTTTCTCGGAATTTGAAGGCAAAGGCTACGATGAAGAACTTTTTGATGGCGATGTGAAGTATCACCTTGGGCATTCTCAAACGCGTACCACGGAGAACGGCAAGATGGTTCATCTAACTCTTTCCCCTAACCCTTCGCACCTCGAAGCCGTTGGGCCAGTGGTAGAGGGAATGTCGCGCTCTAAAATCAACAATCACCACGAAGGTGATTTGTCAAAAGTGTGTCCAATCATCATTCACGGAGATGCTTCTATTGCCGGACAAGGAGTGGTGTACGAAACAGTTCAAATGGCTGGATTGAGCGGATACGCTGCTGGGGGAACGTTGCACATTGTCGTCAACAACCAAATTGGATTCACAACCAATTACATCGATGGACGTACGTCAACCTATTGCACTGATGTAGGGAAGGTAACCCTATCACCGGTTTTCCATGTGAATGGAGACGATACCGAAGCCGTGGTGCACACCATCCTTCTTGCGATGGAGTATCGACAGAAATTCAATTCGGATGTTTTCGTAGATCTTCTGTGTTACCGGAAATATGGGCACAACGAAGGAGACGAACCTCGCTTCACTCAGCCAGTTTTGTACAAGGCAATTTCGAAACACCCAAACCCAAAACAGATTTACCTTGGGCAGCTGATGGATGAAAAGGCCATCACTGCTGAAGAGGCAAAGAAGATTGAAGAAGATTACAATACGGCCTTGAATCGTCATTTGGATATGAGCAAAACTCAAAAGACAGCCGAAATCGAGCATTTCATGCAAGAGATCTGGTTCGGGTATGAGCATGCTCCGCACAACGCATTTGACTCTTCTCCGAAAACGGCCATTACAAAAAAGCAATTCCTCTCGCTTGCAAAGAAGATTACAAGCCTTCCCGAAGACAAAGCTTTTTTCAGAAAAATCAAAAAGCTCACCGCCGATCGAGCTAAAATGTTTGAAGGTGAAGGAAACTTGGATTGGGCTATGGGTGAACTTCTGGCCTACTCAAGTCTCTTGGAGGAAGGGCACAATGTGCGCATCTCAGGACAGGATGTTGAGCGAGGAACTTTCTCGCACCGACATGCCATGATTACCGTTGAAGATTCTGAAGAAAAGTATGCGCCTTTGCAACATCTGTCGGAAGATCAGGGTCGTTTTAGCATTTACAACTCCCCACTTTCTGAATACGCGGTGTTAGGGTTTGAGTATGGTTACGCCATGACCAGCCCAGATGATTTGATTGTTTGGGAAGCGCAGTTTGGCGATTTCAACAACGGAGCTCAAATCATCATCGACCAATTCTTAAGCGCTGCAGAAGACAAGTGGAGAACTCAGAATGGGTTGGTTATGATGCTGCCTCATGGTTATGAAGGTCAAGGTGCTGAGCATTCAAGTGCGCGGATGGAACGTTATCTTCAACTCTGTGCGGAAGACAATATGCAATTGGTGAATTGCACCACTCCGGCAAACTATTTTCACGTTTTAAGGCGTCAACTGAATCGACCATTCCGAAAGCCGCTGATAGCCTTTACCCCGAAAAGTTTGTTGCGTCATCCTGAGTGTGTTTCAAAAGTTGCGGACTTCACCAAAGGCAACTTCCAGGAAGTGTTGGATGATCCTGAAGTTAGCGACAAGTCAAAAGTCAAAACAGTGATGTTCTGCAATGGCAAGATCTATTACGACCTTGTCAAAGAGCGCAGAGAACGAAAAATCAAAGACGTAGCTATTGTGCGTCTGGAGCAGATCTATCCATTGCCAGCAAAGCCACTTGAAGCAATCACTAAGAGCTACAAGAACGTAGGACGATGGAAGTGGGTTCAAGAAGAACCATTGAATATGGGTGCTTGGACTTATATGCTCAGACATTTTAGGATGATCCAACTTGAAGAAGTAGGTCGTCCAAACAGTGCTTCACCAGCAACGGGTTCTTCGCAGCAGCATGCGAAACGCTACGATATATTAATGAACGAAGCCTTTAATTAAATCCCTAGAGATGTTAGAAATGAAGATCCCCAGTCCAGGGGAGTCCATTACTGAGGTTGAAATTGCAAGTTGGTTGGTAGAAGACGGCGACTACGTTGAACGCGACCAAGCCATTGCAGAAATTGATTCTGACAAAGCAACTTTAGAACTTCCGGCAGAAGAATCTGGAATCATCACCTTAAAGGCTGAAGAAGGTGATACTATACAAGTTGGTGCCGTAGCCTGCTTAATCGATACCTCAGCGAAGGCTCCAGCAGGAGCTCCAAAAAAGGAATCGAAGCCTGCACCAGAACCCAAGAAAACGGAAGCAGCTCCCGCTCCAGCAAAAGCTGAAGTTGCGAGCCCAGCAGTCGATGTAAAGGCAAGTCCTGTTGCCAAAGAAATCATTACTCAGAACGCATTAAAAGCGGACAAGATTAGTGGCAGTGGCGCCAATGGGCGGAGCACAAAATCTGACGTCCTACAATTCATGTCGGGAGGAATCAGCACTTCAGCCGGAGGCGTTTGGGGAGGCACCCGAGATACACGCCGCGAAAAAATGTCGATGCTTCGACGGAAAGTAGCCGAGCGTCTGGTAGGCGTGAAAAACGATACCGCCATGCTTACCACCTTCAACGAGGTAGACATGAAAACGGTGATGGATTTGCGCAAGAAGTACAAAGACAAGTTTCGTGAAACACACGATGTGAACTTGGGCTTCATGTCCTTCTTCACTAAAGCAGTTACCGAAACCTTGAACATCGTACCAGCTGTGAATGCTCAAATCGATGGGAAGGAAATGGTTTTCCACGACTACGCCGACATCGGAATTGCTGTGAGTTCTCCAAAAGGTTTGATGGTTCCAGTTGTGCGCAATGCGGAACAGATGAGCTTAGCTGAGATTGAAGCTGAAATCAAACGATTGGCCGTTAAGGCACGCGATGGAAAAATTGCCTTGGAAGACATGCAAGGAGGAACTTTCACCATCACCAACGGTGGTGTCTTTGGTTCTATGCTGAGCACGCCAATTATCAACCCTCCACAATCGGCCATCTTAGGAATGCACAACATCGTAGAGCGTCCTGTAGCCGTAAATGGACAGGTTGAAATTCGCCCAGTGATGTATGTTGCCTTGAGCTACGATCACCGCATCATCGACGGAAAAGAGTCGGTTACCTTCTTGAAAAATGTGAAGGAGATGTTGGAGAATCCAGTGAAACTTGTGTTTGGCGGAAAGTCGGCCGAAGAGGTTTTGTTGGGCTTGTAGTTCCCATTTCTTAAATCTAGGGGAAGGAATCAGTAAACACAATGCTTTCACTTCGAGTAAAATAGCATCCTTTTTCAGGCAACCTTTCCTATTTTTCACGTCCGAAAGGGGAAGACTCTGTTCACAACCAAAGCTCTCCCAACTATGCGCGCTCTTCAACTTCTCATTCTTGCAAGCTTCTGCATTGGCTTTGCAAGCAAAGCACAGGTAATTGCCGACTTCAGCTATTGAGGAACGGCTTGCGCCGACTCGAACATCAGTTTCACTAACTTAAGCTCAGGCGCGACCTTCTACGAATGGGAATTTGGAGATGGTGACACCTCACATCAACAGAGTCCATCGCATGTTTATGGAGCTTCAGGAACTTATATCGTGGTGCATCGCGTCACGAATTTCTGCGGCAACACTGCTAGCCAGGTAGATGAAGTTGTACCTACCGACTTCACCAACCCCAATTCAACCTTTAATATTTCTCCCAAAGCTGCCTGCCCAGGTGATTCCATCCGACTCACCATCCACCCTGCGACTTTTGCAGGAAACGGACATTATTTCGTGATGGGCAATGGCGACTTTGTGCTGAGCTCCAAGGATACTGCGTGGTATATCTATCCTTCTAGCGGTGACTTCAACATCGAGTTGGTCGATACCAATGCATGTGGATTCAGTTACGACGAAGACTCAATTTTCATCTCTCCCCTTCCCGCTACCTCCTTTAGTTTCACTCCGACCAATCCAGGTACTGGCGACACGGTGTGGTTCAACCTCGACAGTTCTGGATCCTTGTTCGTATACTGGGAATTCGATACCCGCAGAAACAGCAAAGACCTAGAGCCCTTCTTCATTTTTGATGAACAAGGTGAATACAGCATTCGCCTAGGCTTTTCTGGTATTGGTTGTGAAGGTTCGAGTGAAGAACTCATCACTGTTGGACCTCCAGAGGGTTTGTTTGAAAACCAACGAAGCTGGGCCATCTATCCGAACCCAGCTGAAGGCACCCTCAACATTTTGGTTGAGAATGGGCAAGTCAAGAACTTTGTATTGAACGACCTTCTTGGAAGAAGCTTTTCAGTGAATTCAACTTCGGAAAGCACTCGGACGATCATCGATCTGAATTCAGTTCCGAATGGTACCTACCTCCTACAATTTGAGTTAGAAGACGTGCGTCTGGTAGAGAAAGTGGTTGTACTTCGCTAATCCTCCGTCTATGGTTCCACAAGCTCACCATGCGCTCAGGATGACGCTCAGTTATGGAAAGTCCTCAAACAAATCCCCAAAAAGAAAGGCCCTCATTTCTAAAGACCTTCTTTTTACTTAAATCAAATCGGTTTAAATCCGTCGAATATGGGGTGTTGATGATTCCACCCATGTCCGAATATAGTTCGAATATTTATTATTGAAATGTCACAACTTATCAGCCGCCGCACATTTCACAGCTGTCTGGATCGTCGAGTGAACAGGCGATTTCTGCATCTGCTTGCTGACGCACGCTGATGGGAGCGCCATCTTTTCCTGCACCTTCGGCGTCAGGAGTTAGGTCTTCCACTGCAGGCCCAGAAGCTTCTACTTCTGTTGGTTGTTCCAATTGTGTTTTGTCGACGGTGAACTTGATCGCATCTGCAGCCGCTTTGGTGCGCAAGTAATACATTCCCGTTTTCAATCCAGCTTTCCATCCATAGAAGTGCATGGAGGTCAACTTCGCAAAGTTTGGTTCTTCCATGAAGATGTTCATTGACTGAGACTGGTCGATGAAGGCACCACGATCGGCTGCCATTTCCAAAATGCGCTTCTGAGATATCTCCCAAACCGTTTTGTACAACTCTTTCAAGTTTTCCGGAATATCCAAGCCTTGAACCGAACCGTTTCCAGCAATCAGTTGATGCTTCAAAGACTCATTCCATAAACCGAGTTTTACCAAGTCGCGAAGCAAATGCTTGTTCACTACTGCGAACTCACCTGAAAGCGTTCTTCTTGAATAAATGTTAGACGTGTAAGGCTCGAAGGCTTCGTTGTTCCCAAGAATTTGAGCTGTAGAGGCGGTAGGCATTGGAGCAAGTAAAAGCGAATTGCGTACACCGTACTTTTTCACTTCGTCTTTCAATACATCCCATTCCCAACGATCACTTGGTTTTTCGTTCCAAAGATCGAATTGGAAAATACCCTCACTCACTGGTGAACCTTCGTAGGTTTCGTATGCACCTTCTTCTTTCGCCAAGTCTTTTGAGGCTGTCATCGAAGCGTAATAGATCGTCTCGAAGATGTCGCGGTTAAGCTGCTTCGCCTTGTCGGACTCAAATGGATAACGCATCATGATGAAGGTATCGGCAAGTCCTTGCACGCCCAATCCAATTGGACGATGACGAAGGTTCGAACGTTTTGCTTCTGGAATTGGGTAGAAGTTGTGATCGATGATCTTGTTCAAGTTCATCGTGGCTTGATAGGTCACGTCGAACAGACGGTCGTGATCAAACTTGCCATCAACAACGTACTTCGGCAAAGCCAAACTGGCTAGGTTACATACCGCCACTTCGTCTTCCGCTGTGTACTCGATGATCTCAGTGCACAAGTTTGAAGAGCGAATCGTTCCCAAGTTCTTTTGGTTCGATTTGCTGTTGGCAGCATCCTTATACAACATGTAAGGAGTACCTGTTTCAATCTGAGACTCAAGAATCTTGAACCAAAGCTCTTGCGCTTTGATGGTACGACGGCCTTTGCCTTGCTTTTCGTATTTGGTGTATAGCTTCTCGAATTCAGCACTGTGTGTATCGAACAAACCTGGACATTCATCTGGGCACATCAAGGTCCATTCACCGTTTTCTTCCACACGCTTCATGAATAAATCTGGAATCCACATGGCGTAGAAAAGGTCGCGAGCACGTTGCTCTTCTTTTCCGTGGTTTTTTCTCATTTCCAAGAAATCGAACACATCAGCATGCCATGGCTCGAGGTAGATGGCGAAAGAGCCTTTACGCTTTCCTCCTCCTTGATCTACATAACGAGCCGTGTCGTTAAATACGCGGAGCATAGG
>CAXAIH010000084.1:0-8086 GCA_963968755.1 uncultured Flavobacteriales bacterium | reverse complement strand
TTCGTTGATGGTGGCTCCTGTAATTGGGTCGAGGGCGTACGGGTCAAGGTTTCCACTGAACCTCAGGTTGATGAGGTCAAACAAACTCGCATTTCCAGAAGCATTGATGGGACTCCAATTAAGCGAGTCCTTAAACATATCGTAGCTCGTTCCAAAACTGAGCTGGTCCAATAACTTCACTTTTTTGTCGGTTCCTGTAGTGTCGTTCTTGACCTTCATCTCGAAATTGTTTCTTAAGTCTAACCGGATTACTCCTTGTTCACTTTGAGAAGGTCTTCCGAACAAGCCATACTGCAGAGGTGTGTAACGATCTTGATCTGAAATGCTGTCTTGAGCCAGGAGTGGGATGTCAGTCGTTTTGTAGTAATAGTCTGAAAGATCAGGTCTGAAGGTGAAGCTCGCAGACGGGGTAAGTACATGGCGGATAGCCTTGACCTTCCCTCTCTTGAAACTATACATTCCATAAATAATCGTACTTAAACCCGCACTGAAACTCACATCGCCATAACCGGTAAAACCGGAAACCGTATCCTTCACAACTTCCCCTGCGCTCTCGTCCCAGCGTTGTTCAAGCGATTGAAATTGCATGACGCCTTTCAGGTTCACGCTTGGGTTCATGCTGAAATATTTGAGAAGCTTGAAAGACGTACTGATAGGAATGCTGTGACTCATTCCGTTCTGCATGCTATCTAAAATACTCGGTTGGAGTAGGTTTTTTTCGAGCACTTTAACCTGATTCTTCGCATTTCCGGTGTAGTTCATACCGATCTTCTCGAACCATTTGTCTTTTCCAACTTTCACTTTTCGCTTGAAAGGAAAGAAGCGACTTACCGAGATTCCTACTTCTGGAAGGCGAATCGAAATGGTGCTATCAACGGAGTTTTGATCGTGACTCGCATTAAAGGTTAGGTTCACGGGTGCGTTTTGAAAACGATAGTTGTAATTGATGTTGGACTTGAAGGTGTTGGTGAGGTAGTCGCTGGAGCGTGAGTTGAAGTTATTCAGGAAGTTGTTTTTCGAACCTGCATTTACATCTGCTGAGAAGGTGGAGTTGGGTCGCGCCTTTTGATCTTGTTTGTGATTCCAACGCACGAAAAAGTTTTTACTAATTCTTCGATTTTGTTGTTCAGGAAAGCCAGATATGAAGTTGGAATAACTCAAGCTGAAGTTTCCATTGTACTTGTAACGTTTTCGGTAAGCGGTCTCGTTCTTTAGTCCCCAACTGCCGCGTGTATAAACGTCCCCACGGAATGTGGTATTGACGTAATCACTCATATCCCAGTAGTAGCCGCCATTGAGCAGGTGAAATCCTAAGCCTGGCGAGAAGCCATATTCCGGAAGGATGATCCCAGAGCTCTGGGTGGTTTTATTCGGGAAAAAGCCAAAAGGTAATACGAGCGGGGTTGGAATATTTTCTACTACGAGATAGGCAGGCCCGGTAACGATTTTGTCGTTTTGAATGATTTTCAATTTCTTGGCTCGGATGTAGGTTCCTTCGTCGGCGTCCTCACAAGGGCAAAATTGTCCGTCTTTGATGAAGATTACGCTCCCGGTATCTTTTTTAATCCGCTCACCCGTGATGGTTCCGTCTGCCTGTTGAGTGGTGGCATTGTAGATCAATCCTTTTTTCGACTTGAAGTTGTAACGCATCTGGTGCGCAGTGAAGTTTTCTCCGGAATCTTCAAAATAGGGTTCCCCGATGTGTTCTTGGTTTGAGTCGGCGGTGTACGACGCGAAAACTTCGCTTTTGTCTAAAGCTAGTACGATGGAGTCGGCCTTTAACACGATGTCTTCGTAATATACTTCAGCGGAGCCAAATAGGTAAACAAGCTTCGTCGATAAATCAAAACGTATGGAGTCACGGGCTTTGTAGTCCACCTTGTCGGAAAATGCACTTGATTTTTTCGGCTTGCTATTTTCTAATAGAGCTTGGGCGCTGTCCTGTTTAAGTTGTAGTAATGTCGAATCAGATTCTTGAGCGTATGAAGAGTTCACAAGCAGGAAGCTTATCAACAGAAACGCGTGGAATACTTGCAAATTCAAGGGAAGTAGCGGCAAGGGAATCGACTTACTTTTGGGCAAGGCAGGCAAAAATCGCTCCAAAACTACGTATTCTGAAAGAGAGCTTAACGATGAAATTTAAGGTTGCGTTAAGTCGAGGTCTTCTTTTCTCGGCCCTGCTTCTCATGCTTACAGTTTCAAGTTCATTTCGCCCAATTGTTCCAGGTGAATATGGTGTGAAAACGGTGGTGATTGATGCGGGTCATGGCGGTAAGGATCCAGGCGCTATCGGCGATCAGAAGATGTGCGAGAAGGATGTGGTTCTGAGTATTGCCCTGACAACAGGAGCCTACATTCAAAAGACGCACCCCGATGTGAAGGTCGTTTATACCCGCGATAAGGATGTGTTCATTCCTCTGAATGAACGTGCACGAATTGCCAATCGAATCAATGCTGATTTATTCATTTCAATTCATGCCGATGCAGCTGTGAATCATTCGGCATACGGAACTGAAACTTTTGCGCTCGGATTGCACCGATCCAAAGACAACCTAGAAACGGCCAAACGTGAGAACGCGGTAATCCTCATGGAAGACGATTACGAAGTGGAGTATGAAGGATTCGATCCAAATTCCGATGAATCATATGTGGCACTGAGTTTATTACAAAGCGCTAATCTGGCGCAAAGCCTTAGCATAGCCGATAAAGTTCAAACCAAGTTCACTTCTTTAGGACGTAAAAACCGAGGGGTTAAACAAGCTGGGTTTTTGGTGCTGTATAAAACTACGATGCCAGCAGTCTTAGTCGAAAATGGCTTCATTACAAACAAGGAGGAAGGGACTTTCCTCAGAAGTGCAGCCAATCAAGAAAAAATGGCGAAGGCTATATCTTCTGCATTCAAGGATTATAAAAAAGAAATTGAAGATCAGCTTGAGGTATTGCGTGGAGTGAACGCACCGAGGTCGACTCAGAAAGTGGAAGAAAAAGCTGCATACGTGAAGAATGTAGAGCCAAAAGTGGAGAAGAAAGTTGAAAAGAAGGTCGCTCAGAAGGAAACCGAAAAAGTGGAAATCTTGAAGGAGCAGGGAGTTCGATTTAAAGTTCAAATAGCCAGCTTCAATAATTCCATTGAACTTTCTCCTAAGAATTTTAAAGGTCTTGAAGGTGTTCAAGAGCTTAAGGTAGGTGAGGTGTACAAATACACCTATGGGAGCGAAGCGAATTTTGAAGAAGGCCTAAAACTGCAGCGAAGTATAAAAGGCGGTCATTATTCAGATGCTTTTCTGATTGCGGTTTACAAGGGCGAGCGCATCTCCATTTCAAAAGCACTCGAACTAACTTCTAAAGAAATTGAGAAATGAAAAAACGCTCTCGTGAAATACGTGTTGCATTGGTCGTCTTGCTAAGTGTTGGGCTTCTGTACTACGGGCTCAACTACTTGAAAGGAAACAACGTCTTCTCGACCAATCGACAGTATTACGCCATTTACGAGCACGTCGACGGACTCGCAGTAGACAACACAGTTCTCTTGAACGGTTTTAAAGTGGGTAAGGTGAACACCGCCAAACTCATTCCTCAATCGGGAAAAATTGAAGTTGGCTTCACCATTTTTGAAGAGAGCCTAAATATTCCAAAGAATTCAGTTGCCAAAATTGTGAGTCTAGACCTCCTGGGTACCAAAGCTGTGAACCTAGAATTTTCAACAGACAGCTTGATTGCTTTGGCTGGCGACACCTTAATAGCAGGAAACGAAAAGGATTTGCAATCTTCAGTTGATGAGCGAATCAAGCCACTTGAAAAGAAGACAAAACAGCTCCTAGGCTCAATCGATAGTGCGGTAGTCATCGTTCAGAGCATCTTGAACAAAGAGGCGCGTGAGAATCTATCTGCCAGTTTTGAAAGCATCAAAAGGTCTTTCCAAAGTTTCGAAAAGACAGCGGTGAATGTCAACAACTTGGTTGAGAGTGAGACCGAAAAGATTTCAGGAATTATTACAAATGTTAGTTCCATCACGCAGAACTTTCAATCTAACAATAAGGCTCTTACAAACATCATCAACAATATGTCCATGGTTTCGGATAGCCTTGCTCAGGCTAACATTGCTCAAACTGTAATCGCAGCTCAATCGGCACTGGAGTCAACTGCCATGGTGCTCGATAAGATCAATCGGGGTGAGGGTACGATTGGAGAGTTGGTGAACAACGAAACGCTCTACAATAACCTCGAATCATCGGCTTTGGAGCTGGACAAACTTTTGGAGGACTTAAGGGTGAATCCGAAGCGCTATGTCCATTTTTCTATATTTGGTAAAAGGGACAAAAAGAAGCCCGATAAAAAGTCCAGAGAGTAAATGTCCTTAGGTATTTCGAATGCCCTCTTTACCCTAATCCTAATCGGGGCCTCCTTTCTTTTTTACCGCAATCTTTCTAAGATTCGCCGCAACATTCTTTTGGGTCGCGACGAAGATCGTACCGACAATAAAGGTGAGCGCTGGAAAACTATGGCTCGAGTTGCACTTGGCCAAAGCAAGATAGTTACCCGTCCTGTTGCTGGTTTCATGCACATTCTCATCTATGTGGGTTTTGTGGTCATCAACATCGAAGTGCTAGAAATCGTCCTCGATGGACTTTTCGGAGCGCACCGTGTGTTTAACGGCTTCCTAGGCAGTGCTTACAAAAGCTTTATCAACTTCTTTGAGTTTCTTGGAGTTCTCGTGCTTTTCTCCTGTATCGTCTTTCTTCTTCGCCGTAATGTTCAGCGCCTCGCACGCTTTCATAAGCCTGAGATGAAAGGATGGCCGACATCAGATGCCAATTACATTTTGATTTTTGAAATCGTTTTGATGTTTGCACTCTTATTCATGAATGCAAGCGATGGACTGCTGATGTCTATGTCGGCGGCCGATTTGAGCGCAGCAGGTTTAGATAAATACATCACCGGAATTTCAGGTGGGTTCTACTTTTCTTCATTCCTGAATCCACTTTTACCTTCCGATGCTGGAAGTTTGAAAATGATTGAACGAGGAGTTTGGTGGTTTCATATAGTGGGAATTTTAGGCTTCATGAATTACCTGCCTTACAGCAAGCATTTCCACATCATCTTGGCTTTTCCGAATACCTGGTATTCGAACCTTAAAGCAAAAGGAAGCTTCAACAACCTTCAAAGTGTAAAGAAGGAAGTGGAGCTCATGATGGATCCAACAGCTGATCCATATGCAACTCCTGCACCCGATGAAAATGTGGTTCCTCAGTCCTTTGGCGCGAAAGACGTAAAAGATCTTTCATGGAAACAATTGATGGATTCCTATTCCTGCACTGAATGCGGGCGTTGTACCTCGGAGTGTCCGGCGAACCAAACAGGAAAATTACTTTCCCCCAGAAAGATTATGATGGATACCCGGGATCGATTGGTGGAAGTGGGGAATGACATCGACAAGAATGGACCTGACCACGCAGATGGAAAATCTCTGTTACACGACTATATCACACCCGAAGAATTGTGGGCTTGTACAACCTGTAATGCTTGTGTTGAAGCTTGTCCGGTGAACATCGACCCCTTGTCGATTATCGTGGATCTTAGAAGGTTCCTCGTAATGGAAGAGTCGGCAGCTCCGTCGGAGTTGAACGGAATGTTTACCAACATTGAAAACAACGCGGCACCTTGGCAATTTGCTCAAGCGGATCGACTAAAATGGGTAGAGGAGGAATAACATGTTAGTACCAACAATGGCACAAATGATGGCCGAAGGCAAGAAGCCGGAGGTTTTGTTCTGGGTAGGTTGTGCCGGAAGCTTTGACGATCGGGCTAAGAAGATTACCAAGGCCATGGTGAAACTGCTAACAGAGGCGAAAGTCTCCTTTGCGGTTTTAGGAACGGAAGAATCTTGTTCAGGAGACCCAGCGAAACGTGCCGGGAACGAGTTTCTTTTCCAGATGCAGGCCATGCAAAACATTCAGGTGATGAACGCCTATGAGGCGACCAAGGTGGTCACCACCTGTCCGCACTGTTTTAACACCATTAAAAATGAATACCCTGAATTGGGTGGAAACTACGAAGTATACCACCATACCCAGTTCCTTCAGAACCTTATGGTTTCTGGCAAGCTTAAAATTGAAGGTGGGAAATTCGCAGGAAGAAGAATTACTTTTCACGATCCATGTTATTTAGGACGCGCAAACGGGGAATACGAAGCCCCTCGCTTACTTCTTGCAAAACTCGATGCCGAACTCCACGAAATGGGACGTTCCAAAGCTAGAGGACTTTGCTGCGGTGCAGGAGGTGCTCAGATGTTTAAGGAGGCGGAGAAAGGAGATAAGGAAATCAACATCGAACGGACGGAGGAAGCGCTAGAGCTGAAGCCGGATGTGATTGCAGCTGGCTGTCCATTCTGCAATACGATGATGACAGACGGCGTGAAGAACAAAGAGCAAGAAGCTTCTGTTGAAGTAAAAGATATTGCCGAACTCATTGCTGAAGCACAAGACCTTTAACATGCTTAAAAGTTTCGACGACCTTCCAGATCACAGCCGCATTTGGATTTACATGGCCAACCGTCTATTTTCGGTTGAAGAACAAACACTTGTGCAAGCTAGCCTTGAGCAATTTGTGGGTTCTTGGGCTGCTCATGGAAACGACTTGGCGGCCTCCGCGCGTATTGAATACGCACAGATCATTGTGATTGCCTTAGATGAGCGTCAGGCGCAGGCAACAGGCTGTTCCATCGACAAACAATTTCAACTTATTCAAGCCATCGAAAAGAAGTTTAATATTTCCTTGCTTGACCGCATGAACATCGCTCTTTTGAAAGGTTCAGCACTTGAGCTCATTCGCGTCTCCGACCTTGACTCGAGCCAAAAGGATCGCATCATTCTCGACAATACGATTCAGGACCTTGCTAGTTTCAGGAATTCATGGCAAATCCCAGCCCATGAAAGCTGGATGGCTAGATTTTTCTGAAGGCTCATTCCAGAGTTTCTTCAATAGATTCTTGGATGAATACATCCTCTTTGCGGCTCGGACGAAAACGATCATACCATTTGAAGCCCGTCATAAATCGCAATTGATCCGTCCATTGTTCCTCGGGATAGAGCACAGAGTTCGGTTTGCCGTAGAATAATATTTCTTGAACCTTGCTACTATCCAATTTAATAACGATGAGCTCTTCGCAGCTTGACACATTCATGCCAATTACATTGGTATCGTTCTCGGTCGCGTAATAGATGGTTTTTCCATTCTCAAAAACATCCACTTTCTTCAAGGCGTTTTTCATGAAATGGGCTTTCATGGTTTTACCAGCAATTTGATCGTAACGACTGCTATCGGATTCAGAAATGATGAAGGCATTCTCAAGTATGTCCATACTTTCTACCTTGCCCTGAGTTCGATTGATTTGAATGTACTCTCCGGTAATCTGATTCTCATCAGACCAGATGATGGGTTTCTTGAACATCTTAATGCTCGAGTCTGCATCGTTTAAGGCTAGTGAATCACACATTCCTTGCATATCGCTTTTGTACAATTTCACATGGTGATGAGCGAGTACTACACGTTGTTTGCTCGTATCGTAGAAGGCTACCAAACTATCGCCATGAAGGAAAAGGCTGTCGCCGTTTTCAATCTGAATCATGAGGGCTTTTCCTGTAACTATAGAGATGCTATCGTCGGCATCGTGCCACGCTTTCTCACCCATAACGGTATAGTTCTGTGTGCTGTCTTCGATGCTGATATTACCAAAGGCACGACCTAGCTTCTTTTCGTTATCGAAATAGATGGTATCCCCTTTAAGCACTTGATCGCCAGAAAAAATTTGGGCGTTTTTCTGAAATTGAGATTCTTGAGTTTTATTGTTCGACCATCCGGCCTCACAGTAAATTAATTCTTTGCCAGAATAGATGTTCGTAGGGCCGAAAAACAAGCTTCGGTCTTCGGCAGTCAGGTAGTGTAGGGTGTCGGAGTCAATCTTGTAGTCATCAGAGCGCAAACGAACGCTGTCACGAAATCGAGCTTCTTGGGTGGAAGAGTAATAGTAGCCTTTTTTGCTCCAGAGCGTGTCTTTGGCCTCATTGAGAAGGAGCTCACCACCGTT
>CAXAIH010000083.1:0-8103 GCA_963968755.1 uncultured Flavobacteriales bacterium | reverse complement strand
CCCAAACACATATTGTGAGGGGCAACAACCACAGGAATGTCGGAGTAACGTACACGCATCACCACATTTTGGAAGGTGCGCACCGCGAAGTCCAGTTCTTCCATTTCCTGTTCGGCAGCCATCATGAAGATCATGCCCACATTGGCTCCTGCAGTGAACAAATCGCCATCGTTGTAGATGACGAGTCCTTTGTAATCTGCTTCGGCCATGTCGATGGCTTTGTTTAAACCAGCAATGATTCCAACGCCGATCGTGTTCATCTTAGAATGGAACTCTAGGTTCAGTATACCGTCACCTAAATCGAATATGGAGCACTCCTTGTTTTTCCAGATGACGTGATCTTTTCGAAGTACACCCAAACTCATTTTCTGAGCACCCGGAATGACTTGGTATTCCATTGAATTGATGTTCAAGAATTGAGCTTCCCCGTTTTTAACTCGATAGAAGGATTCGATGTCGGAAGCTTCTAGTTTCTCGAGCCAAGAAGGGATCTTTTTGTCGTTTGCTTTTAAGTCTGCAATTACAGTTTTCAAGCCGACGGCATCCCAAGTCTGGAAAGGACCGGATTTCCATCCGAATCCGGCCTTTATCGCATCGTCAATTTGATATATGTAATCCGCTACCTCCGGAATTCTGTTGGCGATATAAGCGAAAGTGTCTATCCAAGTCTTTTTCGTGAATTCACCGGCTGCATCCTCTGCATTGTATAAGGACTTGATGCGGTCCAAGTGATTATCGAAAACTCTCAGTGCTTCTAAGCTGGCAAATTTGGTTTTCCGCTGCTCTTCATATTCTTTAGTTTCTAGATTGAGTGCAAGAATTTTTGAACCCGCTTCGGATTTCACTTTTTTGTAGAATCCTTTGCCACTCTTGCTGCCCAAGGCGCCTTCTTTGACTAAATGCTCTACATAGTCGGGAAGTTGAAAGCCATCGATAGATTCGTCGTGTGCACAGGTGGCTTGAATGCCTTTAGCCACTTTTACCAGCGTGTCGATTCCAACCACATCGCCGGTTCTGAAAGTTGCAGACTTGGCTCTGCCAATGAGTGGTCCGGTAAGCTTGTCTACATCAGTGACTGACATGCCCATGTTTTGGGTATGGCGGAAAATGGAAAGGATAGCATAAATTGCCACACGATTTGCTATGAAGCCAGGTGTATCATTGCACAGAATGGTCTTCTTGCCGAGATAGCGGCCGCCATAATGTATCATGAAATCTAGATTGTCTTGTGTAGTGTCTGGCCCAGGAATGATTTCTAGAAGGCTCAGATACCTTGGTGGGTTGAAGAAGTGTGTTCCGAAAAAGTTTTGTTTGAAATCGTCGGTTCGTCCTTCAGCCAATAAGTTGATGGGAATTCCAGAGGTGTTTGTGGTGATTAAACTGCCCGCTTTTCTATGACCTTCAATTTTCTCGAAAAGACCTTTCTTGATGTTGAGGTCTTCTATAATGGCTTCAATTATCCAATCGCTGTCTTTGATTTTCGGGAGATCGTCGTCGAAGTTCCCAGTTGTGATTCGTTTTGCAAAACTCTTGGAATAAATGGGGGAGGGCTTCGACTTGAGGGCGGCCTGCAAAGCTTCATTTACAATTCTATTCTTGACCTTTTTGTTTGAGAGCTCAAGGCCGGCGGCTGCTTCCTTTTCATTCAATTCTCGTGGAGAAATATCGAGTAGAAGGACTTCATGTCCGGTGTTTGCAAAATGACATGCGATTCTAGATCCCATGACGCCGCTTCCAAGTACGGCTACCTTATTTATTTGTCGTCTCATGTTGGAAGAATGTTTCTGTAGATAATATTTCGTTGATCTTGTGTATGTTCTTGAGAAGGGATTCAAAGCGCTTCTCACCCAAACTTTTGCGGAGGTGTTCGTTGAATTGTACAACAGTGTTCTTTGCCAGCTCACGGCTTTCCCGACCGAATTTTGTGAGGTGAATGAGTACCATTCGTCCGTCCTCTTTACTTGGTTTACGTTCAATGAGCCCTTGTTCTTCCATATTGCGGATGGTTCTGCTCAAGCTTGTGGATTCCATCCCGAGCTTGGGTCCTAAGGAGGTGGAAGGGCTTCCATCTTCCAAATCAATATTGAGTAGAATATGACCGTAGGCCATAGAGCCACCATATTTACTGGCCTCTGCATTGTAGATTCTCGATACATGGTGCCACGCCCATTTAATCGGGAAGTCGAAAGTTTCTTCTGGTTTCACTCTGTTAAGATAAGAATTAAACTATGCATGCATAGTATATTACGCAAATGTCTTAAAAATGTTTTGATTGAATGGCTTGTTATATTTGGCGAATGAGATTCGCCGTCATTACTCTTCTCCTAGTGACCCTTCAGAACCTTTCGGCCCAGTCTGAATTCAAGAATGTAAAAGTGGCGGGTGCTTCAAATCCGAATGAGCCTAGCATAGCTATTCATCCCGAGAAAGAGAAATGGATGGCGGTTGGGGTGAACTTGAACCGCGTCTACATTTCCAAGAACGGCGGAAAAAAATGGAAGAAGACCGTGATGAAATCTGATTTTGGCGTTTGGGGCGACCCCGTCATGCACATCACACAGAAGGGGAGATTTTATCATTTCCACTTGGCGAATCCTCAGATTGGGAATTGGATTGATAGGATTGTTTGTCAGTATTCAGATGACCGAGGTAAGACATGGACACCCGGGAGCTTCACCGGCTTAAATGGCGAGAAAGCTCAAGACAAGCACTGGGTTGATTCGCGAGGAGATACCCTTGTACTGACTTGGACCCAATTCGATAAATACGGTTCTCGCAAATCAAAAGACAGTTCCAACATTCTATTCTCAAGCAGCTATGACGCAGGAGAAACATGGACTGAAGCTTTTCGGATTAATGAGGTCAGTGGCGATTGCATCGATAGCTCGAACACAACTGAAGGGGCTGTCCCAGCTTTTGGTACCAATGGAGAAATCTACGTTACTTGGGCCGGACCTGCAGGACTTCGATTCGATCGAAGTTTGGATGGAGGTAAGACTTGGCTCGAGAAGGATGTTTTGCTGGATGCAGACTACGCAGGTTGGAGTTATTCCATCCCAGGAATATATAGGTCCAATGGAATGCCCATTACTCTTGTCGATAAGTCGGACGGGCCAAATAGAGGAACCATATATGTGTGCTGGTCGGATCAGAGGAATGGAGCTGAGAATACAGACGTGTTCATGTCAAAATCTCGTGACCGTGGCGATACATGGTCAGATCCAATACGTGTAAACGACAACGTGGGAAGTAAACAGCAGTTTCTCACCTGGATGTGCATTCACCCTGAAACGGGAGATTTGTACTCGGTCTTTTACGATCGAAGAAATTACGACGATACACAAACAGATGTTTACTTAGCGTATTCAAAAGACGGCGGCGAGAGCTTTAAGGACATTCGAATCAGTGAGCGTCCTTTCACTCCAAATCAACGCATTTTTTTTGGCGACTATACGAACATCGCTGTGAGCGGAAACAGCTTGCGTCCGGTTTGGGCAAGAATGGATGGCAGGTCTACAAGTGTGTGGACGGCCTTAATTGACTTGCGAAAATTGCCCTAGGGCTTCAAGAAGAGCTTGTGCACCTCAGAGAAGTTTTCGGACTTCAACTGCAAGAAATATATTCCAGAACTCAAGTGCTTCAAATCGATTGCATTGTCAGTGAGCTCACCCTGTTCGATGAGTTTTCCTTCCATGCTCAACACTTCCCAAATCAAGTTGTCATAATCCGATTCAATGAATACAAAACCTGAACTTGGGTTCGGGTGTAATTTGACCTTGCGATGTTCGAATTCATTCAAGCCAATGGTTTGAAAGGAGATAGTTTCAGAAGTACTATCAGAGCCACAAGGACCAATTGATTTAAGCTTTATGGTAATCGCCCCGTTTTGGGCAATGATCTTAATCGGGCTCAAAACATTTGACCTAAAACCGTTGTCGAGGTCCCAAACGAAGGAATCCGCATACTGAGACGTATTCGTCAGAGAGAGGGTGTCTTCATTGGTAGAGTATGTGAAGTCGGCTCTTACCGTGTAGTCGTTCGTGATGTTCAATACTTGATTCGTACTGTCGCTGAAATTGGGTTTTATTCCCGTAGCGAAGGTGTCACGTTTGAATGCGGCTACCATATACTCATAGTCACCTGGTGTGACCAAGCATGAGTCGTAGAAGTAGTTTTGAGTCCAAAAACCAAAAGTGGTTAGTATCTGGAAGAAGCCACTTGGTACTTCTCTTCTCCAAACGTTATAACCATTTACGAAGGAGTTGGAGTGATTCCAATCCAGTTGGTATTGATTTGAACCAAGATCGGAAACTGTAAGGTTGCTCACCGGCAAGGGCCTATAGAAATCAATATCGACTGTGCTGCTCGTTGAATCGCTGTTACATGCATTGATGGCAATTTGTTTCACAGTATAGGTTCCATTTTTCGCATATACGTGTGAGGGGTTGACGTCGGTGGAAGTACTTCTATCACCAAAATCCCAAAGCAAATTGTTGGTCGTTGCGATGTTCGTGAACGTGCCCGTTGCTCCACTTACCGAACTGCTAAAGCCTGCAGAAACACTTACCGCAGTGTTTAAGGTTAAGGTGTCAAAAATCCCAAGACTCAAATTATAATAAGTACCACTCGGTCCTTGTTCTAATTTCATCCCTCGAACCATGTATACGTAGTCACCTGAGTCAACCACACAGGAATCCAAATAGCTCGTTCCTACAATAGCGTCGATGTTGACGCGAGAAAAGAAGTCTTCATATTTTTTCTTGCGGTAGATGTGATAGCCTAAAACGGGATCATTAGAAGCAGTCCAGTTTAATTGAACACGATTGCTGCCTTGATCGGCTGCAGTGAAGCTCGAAGCAGGAGAAATCATATCGACCCGAAGAGTAGGATCTCCAAGCAGGCTTACATTGATGCCTCTCTCCCAGTTCCCAGCTTCGTAGATGCCATCGTTGTTCATGGTGGTTTGGGCACATTCCCCCATATTTCCACCTAAACCCAATGGATGAAGTTGCCATTCCGGATCACCAGAATGAATTGCCGAAAGACCAAAACCCTGGGCCATTAAGGCGCAGAGCATATTATTTGGCGTATCCCAATCCCCAAAATAGGAGCCTGTGGCTACGTGAAATACCGACCGTAAGCTATCGCGTGAAAGCTGATTGCTCGTTCCAATACCTGTCAGTGTATTGAAAGTACCAACGCCATTGGCGTATGACATTAAATAAGAGTTGTTGTTTAAAGTAGAGCGATAAGCAGCCTCGTCAATGTTGTTTCCTACGATTGGTCGGAATGCTCGGTATGCTGCTGCTCCAGGTGCTTGATTCAGACTAATGCCTGCACTGTCGACTAAAAGGGCCTTTTTTGGAACATTCCATTGGTTGGTTTTGTAGGCATGCGATCGGATCACATAATCTCGCATCAATTGCCACTCGTTCATGGAGAAGAAGGAGAGAACGCTGAAATCAACGCGTCCAACTTGCAATTCAACAGAGCTCGGAATGATGCTTTGATCCCATTTTCCATCGGTCCTTATGTTTCGCGTTCGCAGCGGCATACTGAACCAGTTGTTTGAATATTGAAGGTCAGTCCAGATGCCATCGTGGTCTGCATACCAAGAGTCCGTTGGCCAAGCACCTTGATGGTTAGAAACTTGACCATCAAAAGCGTCACCACCAGCATAAGGTACCGCCAGGTGACCGAAGAGGTATACAGCCTTTACGTTTTGGCGGTCTTTGTTGTACTCCTTCTGAATCCAGTTCTTGACCGTGGTATCCGGGGCAGCACTGTGGATGTCTTTCCGAATGACATGCCAGCCGTCTCCTTCTAAATCATTCGTTAAAATTCCGAGTTCTTTTTGCAGCTGTGAAGCATAGGCTAAATCCACAACCAAAAGCAGTTTTCCACGTGTTTCTATTGGCGGAACTTCCATGCCTGCCGTAATGTAACCGTACACCGTTTTCGATGGAGTTACGCGTTCAACCTTGTATTCGTATTTCTCTCCAACGCTTACTCCATAATCAATGTAGAGGTTGATAATACCATTTTGACTTCTTCTCACCGTTCCCCAACTTACGGAATCGGGGTGTTTTCTCCAAATGTTGTAGGTCGTGGTAGTTGGGTCAGGAACCCAATCAAGGCGAATTTGTGGATTCGAAGTGTTGGTTGTAGCCTCCAGCTGGACCGCGTAGTCTTCGACGGACTGTGAGATCAGGGCAAAAGGAAGACTGATAAGTAGCGCGAATAAGAGATGTTTCATAATCGGAAGGTTGCCCAAATTTACGAAAGAAGGTGGACTGCCCGAAAGTGATTGATTGATCAGCCTTCGAATAGGAACGAAATGGTAAACACCTTCGAACGAATTTCGTCGATGGGTGCTGAAAAGGTGGTGTTGTCGGGAATGTTTATGTTGCCAATTCCGTAGCTCATTTTCAGTTCAAGACCGAACTTAAAATATTCTAGGAAAAAGTCGAAGCCCCCACCCACTTGGTATGAATAAGTATGCCGCTTAATTTTCACAGGTGCATCACCTGGCGGTGCATCTTCATTTGAGGCTAAGTCGAGGCTATACATACCTCCTCCAATAACATAGGCTGCAAAGTTGTTGTAGCGAAGCGATCGATATTTTAGGTTCAGAGGGAAGTCTAAGTAGGTAGATTCGATGGGTTTTACCTGGGTGGTAGTTGTGGTTGGCCCTCTGCGATAGGTGTAAAGTAAATCTCGTTGAGCGAAGGAAAGAGTGAAGAGAAAACGAATGTTTAATTCTGGTAGAATATGATAGTCAGCAACAGTTCCAATGTTGAAGCCTGGTTGCTTAACGGTGTATAACCCAAGTAGCGAGTCGCTGCTCAAGATGCTTGAAGTTAGTCCGAAGTCACCGACGTTTACTCCGAGATTAAAGCCGAAGTGTAATTTCTTGCGATCAAACTCCCGCAGGTTTTGAACCTTCTTCTTGTGAGAATACTTCTGAGCCATCGCTTCTTGAGCGCCAATGGCCATGAAGGACAACAAAATAATGAGGAAGCGATGGGCCCTTTTCATTTCTGAGGGCGTAAAAGTAATGAATGACAGCCCAAGCTTACACTTTCTGACCAAAGTAGATGGAAGCAATTCCCATCGTGAGTGGATACTGCTTTACTTTTCGGTAGCCAAGGCGAGATAAAATGGATATGAATTCTTCTCCATGCGGGAAGGACTCTACCGATTCGGGGAGGTAAGTATATGCCCGAGCATCTTTGGAAACCCATTTCCCTATTACGGGCAATATCTGTTTGAAGTATAAATAGTATATGCCTTTTACCAAGCGGTTCGTTGGTTTTGAGAATTCAAGAATGGCAATTTGACCACTCGGACGGAGAACACGAAGCATTTCCGACAATCCTTTTTCTAGATTTTCAAAATTTCGCACCCCAAAGGCAACCGTAATGGCATCGAAGTGATCCGTTTCAAATTCAAGATTCTCAGAATCCCCATACACGAGCGTCACCTTGTCGTCCTTACCTCGCTTGAGCACCTTCTTATTTCCAACAGCGAGCATGTCTTTTGAAATGTCTAATCCTATAACCTTTTCGGGTTTTAGGGCAAGAAGCTGAAGCGCAAAATCGCCTGTTCCTGTAGCAACATCTAGAAGCTTCTTGGGTTTGGCTTTGGAGAGAAGTCTCACGGCTTTTTTCCTCCAGCCTCTATCGATGCCCAATGAAAGAGCATGATTTAAAAAATCGTAACGGTATGCGATGTTGTCAAACATCTCTGCAACCTGTTCTTTTTTAGATTGCTCACTTTGATAAGGGGTAATTTCTGCCATTAACCAACCATAAATGATTCTTCGGGGTACTTATAATTTGTACTCACGATGTTCCGACTCAACGCATAAGCTACCGTTAATGTTCCCAGTCGGCCAACGTACATAGAAATCATCACAATCACCTTCCCTGCATTGCTCAAATAGGGGGTGATGCCGGTGGAGGCACCCACGGTGCTAAAAGCACTTACCTCTTCGTAAATCAAATCCATCATTCTGAATTGCCCAGAACTTAACAAGCTCGACTCGGTAATGCTTAAAAGGAAGATTCCTAGAATGATGCCCGACAAGGCAAACATGAAGAT
>CAXAIH010000082.1:0-8173 GCA_963968755.1 uncultured Flavobacteriales bacterium | reverse complement strand
AGTCAGGGTGATAGCCTTACGAGAGACGCATTTGAGCTGGCGAAGCTCACCTTAGAAATTCATCCGAAAGAAGCCAAAGCACACACCATGTTGGCGGACTTCTTTACGCGTGAAAACGATCTTGAAAAAGCCCGCGATTCATACCGAAAGGCAGTTGACTTAGAGGCTGACAATTTCTCAATTTGGTCGCAATTGATCCTAATTGAATCACAACTTGGAGATTTCAAAGCGATGTTGGAGGAGAGCAAACGGGCCTTAGACCTATTTCCAAACCAAGTCAGTTTTTATTATTTCAACGGCATGGCGCATTCCCAATTGAAGAATTACGCCGAAGCAATATCCATTATGAATGAGGCTCTGCCCATGGCTGACCTCAACCCAAATTTGAAATCCCAATTGCTTTCTTCTTTGGGCGACGCGCACTATTTCGTGGGGGAGCATGCGGCTTCCGACGATGCCTACGACAAGGCGCTCCTCATAGACCCAAACAACATTTACGTGTTAAACAACTACAGTTACTTCTTGTCGCTTCGAAAGGAGAAGCTCGACAAAGCCAAAGTGATGTCGCAAAAATGTGTTGAATTGGAACCTACCTCGCCCACCTACCTCGACACCTATGCTTGGGTTCTGTTCCAGCTAGAAGAAGCTGAAGAAGCGAAGAAAGCTCTAGAGCTGGCTAAGAACTATGGAGGTTCAGAAAACGCCGAAATTTTGAGCCATTATGCAGATGTATTAAATGCTCTTGAAGATTTCCAAGGAGCGATAAGCTATTGGGAAAAAGCCCTGAAGAAAGGACATGAACCAGAAACCTTGAGGTTAAAAATCGATGCAGCAAAAGCGAAACTTTAGGGTCCTTTTCTTTGCATTCTTGGTGCTTCTGAGCTTTGGCTCATGCAAGGCCAAGAAGAATGTGATCGGTTCAAAAACGCTCAAGAGAATGTCCCTGAACGACGTTCTGAAAAAGATTGAGGCCAATGAATTTAAGGCTCCTGGTTTATCGATTAAGATGAACGTCGCTTTTAAAACTGATAAGATTTCAGATAGTTTCAAAATGTATGCTCGCCTTAAGCAGGACAGCATTCTGTGGCTGTCTGCAACCTACTATAAGGTTGAGGTTGCTCGGATTCTAGTCACTCCGGATTCCGTTCAATTGCTGGACAAGAGAAATAAAAAATACTACGTGGGAGACTTCAGAGTGCTCAATGAAAACTTCAATACTGATTTCAACTTTTACAGCTTGCAGGACCTCATCCTTGGCAACTCCAATTCTACGGTGAGTACCTCTAAGATGAAGCTCTCTCAAGAAGACGAGCATTACATTCTCAATACCACCAAAAAATTCAAAAAAGTTCAAGACATACGAGTGACGCAGCTGAAGGACAATCTGGCGGAAAAAAAGCAAAACGAAAAGGATAGTTTGGTTGTTCCCAAAACCTTCGTTTTGGACTATAAATACTTCATAAATCCCGAAAGGTTTAAAGTTGATCGGCTGATGGTTCGCGACGAACGCCACAACAAATCCATTTTCATCAAATACGATGACTTCCGGGAGTTGGGTTCAGGTCTTCTTCCTCACGAGATACTGTACAACATTGTAACCAATGAAATCTTTAAAGTGAACGTTAGCTACCTCAGAAGCGAGGTGGAAGATGTGCTGCCTTTTCCTTTCAAGGTTACCGACAAATACGAACGTGTCATTTACTGATATGCGCTTTCTCATCCTCATATTTCTTCTAGCGTTCATCAATCCCAATGACGGTCATGCACAAGACAAGCGGAGACGTTTAGAAAAAGAAAAATCACAACTGAGAAAAGACATTAAGTACAAGAGTAAGCTCCTGAAAGAAACCGCGAAAAGCAAGTCAAGTTCCTTGAACGAGCTCTATCTTCTGCGTAAGAAAATAGCGAATCGAGAAGCTATGATTCGAAACATTCACAATGAAATTGGACTTCTTGAAGAGGAGAGTGAAATCGTTTTAGACTCTATAGGTTTTCTTGAAGACAAGCTCCTTTTGTTGAAGGAGGAATATGCTCAAATGATCTATTACGCTTATTTGAACAGAAGCGCCTACGATCGACTCATGTTTGTATTTGCTGCTGAAGACTTTAATCAGGCCTATAGGCGCCTTCGTTACCTTCAGCAATACTCGGCCTTCAGAATTCAACAAGGAGCTGCCATACGCTCTACCAGCGACTCCTTAAACCTCAAAAAATCAAGACTTGAGGTTAAAAAGAAGGAACAAGAAGACTTGATCGTGAATCTAAATTCCGAAAGAAAACTGCTCGATGGGGAACGTGGCAATCAGCAGAAGGTATTCAACGCCTTAACTTCAAAAGAAAAAGACTTGAAGCAAGAAATTCGGAAAAAGGAAGACGAATCTCGAAAGCTAGCTCGGGCCATTAGGCGCATCATTGAGGAAGAGATGCGAAAACAAAAGGAAAAAGAAGGAGGGTCCGCATATCAATTGACCCCAGAAGCGAAAGCACTTTCAACAAAATTTGAGAGCAACCGGGGAAAGCTACCCTGGCCTTTGCAAAAAGGAGTTATCACAGAGGAATACGGCGAACATTGGCACCCCATTTTAAAGCAGGTGAAAGTGAAAAACAATGGAATCAATATCAGTACAGAAGCCGGAGAGCAGGCCCGTACTATTTTTGACGGAGAGGTGACTGGTGTAATTGTACTCCCTGGCTCAGGTAAGGCCATTATGGTCCGCCACGGGCAATACCTAAGCGTGTATTCGAACCTAAAAGAGGTGTTCGTGCAGAAGGGCGATAAGGTTGAAACGAAGGAGCCTATTGGAAGCTTGTTGTCTGATCCAACAAAAGGAAAGACCGAAATTCACTTTGAGGTGTGGAAAGGCCAAGAAACGATGAACCCAACGTCGTGGCTTTACAATGCAAACTAGTTCTTGACGAACTTCAAATTGAAGAAGTGAAAATCAGGATTGCTTAAGTCGATTGAGTAACTCAGCTTTCCTTCATCTTGTTTGAAGGTCACAATTCCCCAAGGGAGAAAATCATCTTTCCACTTGATGCGGTAACTATCTCCCTGCCAATGTTCCAGTCTAGAAGTGAACATCTGCTTCGCAGGATCAAGTTGAAGTATGTAAGCCTTTTTCTTCTTCTTACCCTCAAGGCGAATACTAGAGCTTCCGTACATTTTGTCCGTGTAACTGCCCAAAAGTGAGTCCATTGGAATGGTCGCTGTGGAATCTGATTTACGGGCTGCAACTATCTTCTCGCGTTTAGCGTCCAAGCTTTCATAGTACTTTACGTAGTTAATGCGCGCTTCACCGCACCAATCTATGGGTTCATCACCCATAAACAAATCGATGATGTAGTACATCAATGAGCTAGGAAGGTTGCTCTCTCCATTGGAAAGTATGATAAAGCCCATTTCCATTTCTGGAACCATCGCAATTTTTGAGATGTAACCCGGAAGGCCACCGCCGTGATGCATAACGCGCTTTCCTTTATAATCTTGAACAAACCAACCCAAGCCATAACCCTTGTAGTTGGTTCCAAAGTCGATTTCGGATTGACGGGTACCTATGGGTGTATGAAGGCGGCTCGCATTTCGAAGGGTCGATTTTGAAAGTACTGTATCCTTATTCGATATTCCCTCATTTAACCAACAGCGAATCCAGCGCGTCATATCAACTACGTTTGAGTTGATGGCTGCTGCCCCACCGAAACTGTCGTAGTTCATGAGTGGGTTTTGCTTTCCTTTTGCATTCTGACCTTTAACATGAGGCCAAGCAATGTCTTGGTTCTCCTTGTACGCAGTTATGCTCGTATTTGAGGCCCGCATTCCAATTTTATCAAAGAGCTCCTTATCAACGAATTCATCCCAAGACTTTCCTGTTACTGCCGGAATCAATTCTCCAGCAGCGATAAACATGATGTTCTGATAACCATATCGGTACCTAAACTCGTAGGTAGGTGGAAGGTATTGAAAGCGCTCTAATATCTCCGCACGCGTGTAATTCGTACCGTACCAGAGCAAATCACCATCAAAAGTTTTATAACCACTTCGGTGACAAAGTAAATCGCGAATCGTGAAGTGGTCGCTGACATAGGAATCATATAGTTTCCAATTTGGAAGGTGTTTCTTCACTGGGTCGTCCCAAGAAACCAAACCTTGATCCACCAATTTGCCCACTGCAGCAGCTGTAAAGGCCTTTGACAAGGATGCAATACCGAACATGGTATTGGTGGTGATAGCACCTCCTTCAGCCCCAGATTTTACTCCGAAGCCTTTTTGATACATCACAGCACCATCTTTCACAATTCCAATGGCTAAGCCTGGAATCTGATGCTCTGTCATCGCTGACTTTATGTAAGCATCTAACTTTCGAAGGTTGGGTTCTTGCGCCTTAACCGCGAGTGAACCAATAATTATTAGGCAAACTGACAGAAAAGCTATCCTCAACTTCTTCAAAATATCATCCATAAGGCTCTTTCTTGAAGTCCCAATCTTCTAAGAACTTAGTGGTGTATTCACCCTTGACAAACTGATCGTTTTTCATCAGACGTTGGTGAAAAGGGATGGTAGTTTTCACACCCTCAACGATGTATTCATCCAAAGCTCGAGACATCTTTTTGATTGCCTCTTGTCGTGTTTGCGCAACTACGATGAGTTTGGAAATCATACTGTCGTAGTTTGGTGGAATGGTATAACCACCATAAACGTGTGTATCGAGACGAATGCCAATTCCTCCGGGCTCGTGATAAGTTGTGAGGGTCCCAGGACTAGGGATCCAATTGTTGAAAGGGTCCTCTGCATTGATTCTACACTGGATCGCGTGAGCTTTAGGAAGATAGTTCTTTCCAGAAATCGGTACACCCGCTGCAATTAGAATTTGCTCCTTGACCAAATCATAGTTGATGACTTCTTCGGTGATGGTATGTTCCACTTGAATTCGTGTGTTCATTTCCATGAAGTAGAAATTCTTGTGCTTATCTACCAAAAATTCAACGGTTCCAACGCCTTCATAATCAACCGCCTCAGCCGCTTTAATGGCAGCTTCTCCCATCTTCTTTCGAAGTGCAGGAGTCATGAATGGAGAAGGTGTTTCCTCAACAAGTTTTTGGTGACGTCTTTGCACCGAACAGTCACGTTCACTCAAGTGACAAAAGGCTCCGTATTGATCTCCAGCAATTTGAATTTCAATGTGTCTTGGCTCCTCAATAAATTTTTCCATGTACATGCCATCGTTTCCAAAGGCAGCCTTGGCTTCACGACGTGTACCTTCCCAAGCGTCTTTCAGTTCGTCTTTCGACCAAACAATCCGCATTCCTTTTCCACCACCGCCGGCGGTTGCCTTGAGCATGACAGGGTACACCGTTTTTTCCGCAACTTTTTCAGCCTCTTCATAGCCCTCTAAAATTCCTGCAGATCCAGGAACACAAGGAACCCCCGCAGCAATCATAGTTGCCTTTGCAGTTGCTTTATCGCCCATGCCTTCAATTTGCTCAGGAAGAGCTCCAATAAACTTAAAGCCATGCTCCTTACACATTCTGGAAAACTTAGCGTTTTCAGAAAGAAAGCCGTAACCGGGGTGAATGGCATCAGCGTTTGTGATCTCTGCAGCAGAGAGAATGTTTGAAATTTTCAGATAGCTCTCAGAACTTGCTGGTGGGCCGATGCAAACAGCTTCATCTGCAAATCGTACTGGAAGGCTATCAGCATCAGCAGTGGAATAAACTGCCACAGTTTTGATGCCCATTTCTTTACACGTACGGATGATTCGCAGAGCGATTTCTCCACGATTGGCAATAAGAATCTTCTTAAACATGGACCTAAATTTTCTTCATTAAACGATCGATCACGACGGATCCACCAGGAACAATGGTTGATCGTATTCGATTGGAGAACTATCGTCTACCAATACTTTCACAATCTTTCCACTTATTTCAGATTCGATTTCATTGAAGAGCTTCATGGCTTCAACAATGCAAACTACCTCACCGGCATTCACTTGGTCTCCAACATTTACAAACGAAGGTTTGTCTGGTGAAGCTGATCGATAGAAAGTTCCGATCATAGGCGATTTGATGGTAAGAAGGTTCGCGTTCTCATCTTCAGCTGACACCTCAGCAGCGGTTGCTGGAGTCGCAGCAGGTACCGGTGCAACAGGAGCTGGCGCAGGAGCGGCTGCCACTGGTGCCGGAGCTGGTGCCGCCGCTTGAATTTGTACTGGATTTGAGGCTGGAGTTTTGATGAGGATTTTGAACTCTTGTGTTTCGAGTTCAACTTCGCTTGCTCCTGATTTTGAGACAAATTTTATTAAGGCCTGGATTTGGCCGAAGTCAAATTCATCGGATTTTGGTTTCGTAGCCATGTTCTTCTTTGTTATTTCTTGACAATATTAATAAGCCCATTTAACATAGGCAGCACCCCAAGTAAATCCGCCGCCAAAGGCCGAAATAATGAGGTTATCGCCTTTTTTTAATTGATCTTGATATTCCCAGAGTAGCAAAGGAATGGTTCCATTGGTCGTATTCCCATACTTCTGAATATTCATCATTACTTTTTCGGATGACAAACCCATCCGATCTGCTGTAGCATCAATGATTCGCTTGTTCGCCTGATGAGCTGCAAGCCATTGTACATCGTCACCATTTAATTGATTTCGTTCTAGAATTTTCGTCGAAACATCCGCCATCGAACTTACTGCGTGCTTGAACACCGTGCGTCCTTCTTGATACACCACATGCAAACCCGCATCAACTGTAGCATGAGTTGCGGGATTTAAGGATCCACCTGCTTTTTGGAAGAGGTAATCTGCACCTGAACCATCGGATTTCAGTAAGCTGTCTTGGATGCCATTTCCATCCTCAGTAGCCTCTAAGAGAATTGCTCCGGCCCCATCACCGAAAATGATGCAGGTAGCTCGGTCGCTGTAATCAACGATGGAAGACATCTTATCTGAGCCCACAACGAGCACCTTTTTGTGTGAGCCATTCTCAATAAACTTTGAGGCAGTTACTGTTGCGTACAAAAAGCCCGAGCAAGCCGCCATCACATCATATCCGAATGCGTTCTTGGCTCCAATTGCATCCGCAATTAAACATGCGGTTGCAGGGAAAAGCATATCTGGTGTTGCGGTAGCGCAAATCACCATATCTATTTCCATCGGATCTAAGTTCTTTTCTTTCAGGATGATTTTGGCCGCTTCGGTTCCCATATAGGCAGCCGCCTTATCTGGGTCTTTCAGGATACGTCTCTCTTCTATTCCAGTTCTGGAACGAATCCATTCGTCGTTGGTATCGACAAGTCCTTCTAACTCTTTATTCGTAAGACGGTATTCTGGTACATATCCTCCTACGGCTGTAATTGCTGCACGAAGCTTTCCCATAAAATCATTGATTTGAGGACCAATATTAAACTTTATTCCGTCTCATTCCTTTCAGAATATAGGAATCATAAAAAAGCCCTTTCACAACCCACGGTCGAGAAAAGGCTTTCTAGAGTTTTAAAGAGCTCAGCTTAAACCGCTACTTCTTTTTCCATTACTACTTTACCACGGTAATAGAGTTTACCCTCGTGCCAGTGAGCGCGGTGGTACAAGTGTGGTTGGCCTGTTGTTGGGCAAATAGCAACCGTTGGCTTTTCAGCCTTGTAGTGCGTACGGCGCTTGTCTCTCCTTGTCTTGGATATCTTTCTTTTAGGATGTGCCATAATTCTGTTTCTTATTCCAAATTTAAATTCTTGAGAGCATCCCAGCGAGAATCATAATTCTCATCTTTTTCAACTTGTAAGCGCTTCAACACTTCGGGGTCACACTCCTTTTCGGGGTGCACTTTTCGAAGTGGATATGAAAGCTGCACAAATTCAAATAAAAGCTGCTCTAGATCTATTTCATAAGCGTTCTCAGATAAAACCCAAATCTCAGATTCAAGGTTCTCCTCTTCTCCAAATTTCACAATAAGCTCTTCGTCTAGGTCAACAGGAAGGCTCATATCTCGCAAACAACGGTCACATGGGAGCACAACTTCGCCTTTCAGCTTATAGGTGAACTCCAGCATATTTGGGTGTTTGTTCAGATGAACTTGAACATCCACTTCTCCGCTGCTGGCTTCTGAAAACTCTTTTTCTGCAAAGAACGCTTCTCCTAAGTTGAATTGAAAATCGTGTTGTCCGTCCTTAAGGCCAGCAACACTAATC
>CAXAIH010000081.1:0-8221 GCA_963968755.1 uncultured Flavobacteriales bacterium | reverse complement strand
GCCGAGTTGTTCAAACCCAGTGCACGAATCTCTTTGGATGAGATGCCGTCCATCACGATGTTCGACTTCTGTTGCATTCTTAGAAGTGCCACTTCGTTTCTTTGAACAGCTTTCGCTTCCACAACCACAACATCGAGTTCCTCCATTGCAGATTCCAAGAAGACATCGAGCTTGGTTACTTCGCCTTCTTTCACAACTACGCCGCTCATCGTTTTCGTTCTGTGCGAAACAAATGAGAAGGTGATATTGTGCGTTCCGGCTGGAAGTTCCAAGAAAAACTCTCCGTTAAAATCGGAGGTTGTTCCCTGCGTAGATCCCGCCTTATAGACGTTCGCAAATAAGATGGACTCTCCTGTTTTCTTGTCCAGAATTTTCCCGCTGACGGCTCCCCCCGCTAGCGTAATCTGTACAAAAGCCAAAATGGCTACAATAGATAAAATTCCCTTTTTCATTCTCTTGATTTCGCTTACAAAAGTCTAACCACAATGTGAACGGAGTGTTAAGAAGAGGTCTAGTAATCATTAATTGTAGCACACAAAAAAAGGCGAACCGAAGTCCGCCTTTTTCCAAATTCATTGGTTCTGTTTGCTTTAAACTTACTCCTTCAAGAATCCAAGTGAAGAAAGTGAAGTCCAAGTTTCCATCCAGTTGCCGCTTTGGAAAGCACCTTGCCCACTCGGAGTTGGGCTGAAAGGATCTAAAGAAGCATTGTTGGAGTATCCAACGTCGATTCCAGCAGTTCCTGTTTGCACAGTGTTGCCAGCTGTCATCCTAGAGACCAAAGCTGAATTGGTTGGATCAGAGTTGTCTACATCGTCGGTAGCTTCAAGGATGCTCGCCAAGTCAGTCGACCCTCCGATTGCCCATGTGTTGTTGTTGAACGTACCTTGACCATCAGTGATAATCTTCTCGTAGGAGTCGATTCCAGTTTCACCTTTGTTTTCAATTTCCATTCCGAATCCGTCAGGGCGAATGATGATTGAATTGTTGATGCTAACTACACCACCATCACGAATAAGAATCGCTTTTCCACCATCACCAGCACCAATCATGGTTGCTCTGTTTACATTAGCTTGTGTGTAGATAAGGTTCGCGTCAGGTTGTGCACCGTCCCACTCACCAAGGTGATCTCCGTCGTCTTCACGTTGGATAATGAACAAGTCAGAACATGTTCCTTTCCATCCGTTGTCAAGATCAAGTCCATCATCTTCAGCAAATGCAATTGAAACGTGATCTAAATCTACCGTACCACCGAAGATTTCGATTCCGTCATCAGAAGAGGAGAACACATCGATGTAAGACATCTCAGTTCCTGTTCCAACACCACCGATAGACAATGCTTGAATCTCGTTACCTGGAGAAAGTTCAGCACCTGTGTGACGAATAGATACATACTTGAAGATTCCTGAGTTGTCCGCGTTGTCGCTACCGCCGAATTTCGCACGAGACTCATTCTCGTCGATTCCTTCGATTCCAGCTTCAGTTGCACCTTCAACACCGATTTCTGCCTTACCAAGGATGATTACACCTCCCCATAGTCCAACATCTGCTGGTCCTAAGTCTGAAATATCGTTAAGATCATCTGCTTCCGCAGTAAAGATGATCGGATTGGTAGCTGTTCCTTCAGCCATGATCTTACCTCCTCTTGCAACAACAAGAGCAGAGGCGACACCACCAGTTGTTGGCTTACCTTTAATTACGGTTCCAGCTTCAATCTCTAGAGTCTGTCCGTCGTTCACGAAAACCAAACCATCAAGAATGTATGTGTCTAAGGCTTCCATCTTAAATGTTCCGTTCTCGAAACCAGCAACGCTCGCTAGTCCGTCTGAAGCAGATACCAAGGTGAGTGTTTCAGCTTGTGGGTATTCACAAGATTCATCGTCTATTTTTGCTTCCTCATCGTAGTTCAATGCAGCAGGGTCAGTACATCCCTTCTTCTTACAAGAAGTTGTTCCTCCAATTGCGAAAACCGCAAGTAGTAAGATGGATGCCAATTTCGTTTTGTTTGTCATGATGTTTAGTTTGATTTAGAACGTTTGAATTTCGAGGCAAATAAAGGATTCACGTTTCACCATGAGCTTTCCTTGACTTCAAGGAAGTTTGATGAAAAGGTTACCCGAATGTTAAGCGCCTGCTGACCTAGAAAACAGACCAAATATTAAAAGATTCTACATCTTTCCGCAGCAAGAAAGCTTTCATAAACTTTTGGTAACATTGTAGTAATGAGAAGGCGTTCGCGAGATTAAACCTTTGGCCGAAATAATGAAATCATAAGTCAGAGATATGCCCGATGTTAAAATTCTCCTAGTTGACGACGAGCCAGACATCCTGGAGTTCGTTGGTTACAACTTAAAGAAAGAGCCCTTTGAAGTCTTTGAAGCCTCCAATGGCAAAAAAGCCCTAGAGGTGGCTAAGTCAAAACTTCCAGAAGTCATCTTATTGGATGTTATGATGCCAGAAATGGACGGCATTGAAACTTGTCAAGAATTACGGCAAATCGAAGGTTTGGAAGATGCTTTGATCATTTTCTTGACAGCCAGAAGCGAAGACTACAGTCAAATAGCCGGGCTCGAAGCTGGCGCTGATGACTACATCACAAAACCAGTAAAGCCCAAAGTGCTTTTGAGCAAACTGAAAGCCATGCTACGCCGAAAAGCCTCCGGTGGATCTAAGCCCGTGAGTCAACAAATTGATGGTTTACTGATTGATCGAGATCGATATCTTGTGATCAAGAACGGAAAGGAATTGAACCTTCCCAAAAAAGAATTCGAACTCTTATCTCTTCTTGCTTCTTCTCCGGGCAAGGTCTTTAACCGAGAAAAAATTCTGTCCAAAGTTTGGGGGGATGATGTTGTAGTGGGCGACCGAACCATCGACGTTCACATCCGAAAATTGAGAGAAAAGATTGGTGAGGGTTTCATTAAAACAATCAAAGGCGTAGGCTACAAGTACAAGGAACATTGAGAGAAACCAGCTCACGCACCATAGCATTTTACTCGGCGCTCTCTATTACTGCTCTCAGCAGTCTTATAATCATCCTTGTTCAATTTCTTTATTTCTCAGTGCTCAGCGCACGCTTCACGGTAATTCTGTCGGGGATGATTTTTGCTATTTCCTTCGGAGTGAGTTTCGTTTTCACTCAGGTAATGGTTCGACGAAAACTGAATCTTCTCTTTCGCATTCTACAAGGAAAACAACCTTCGAACAGTCGAACAACCGTAAGGCAATCTGAAGAAGAATACGAGCAAGCCCAACGCGAAGTACTTAAATTTGCCTCTGAGAGTCGGCAGCAGATTGAAGAGTTAAGAAAGCAAGCTGAATTCCGTCGCGATTTCATTGGAAACCTTTCTCACGAACTCAAAACTCCCCTCTTCTCAGTACAAGGATATTTGCAAACCCTTCTCGAAGGTGGCTTAGAAGACAAAAACATCAGCCGGCCTTACCTGCAAAAAGCCGACAAAAATTTAGACCGCATTCTTGAGCTTGTTGATGACCTGGACGGAATATCCAAACTCGAATCAGGAACTGAAGAGCTGGACCTCGAGCGCTTTGACCTTATCAAATTGATAAAGGATGTCATTTCCGATGTGAAAATGGCTGCTCACGAATCCAAGATAAGCTTGAGTGTGAGTCCTAAATCGGGACCGGTTATGGTCAAAGCAGATCAAGGTAGAATTCACCAAGTTGTGATGAACCTCATTGTCAACTCCATCAATTATGGACGCGACGAAGGAAAAACCGAAGTCATTGTATACTCTGTAGGAGACAATTGTGTTGTAGAAGTATCTGACGATGGCTTGGGAATCAGTAAGGAGGATGTTGGAAGAATCTTCGAGCGCTTTTACCGCGTTGAGAAAAGTCGGAACCGTCACAAGGGTGGTTCAGGACTTGGCCTGGCCATCGTAAAACACATCATTGAGGCTCACGGTCAAACGATCAATGTAAGAAGTGAAGAAGGCAAAGGCTCGAGCTTCACTTTTACGCTTTCATGCGCTTAATCCGCCTTTTTTACCCGCTAGGCTATTTGATGTCAATCGAAGCCTGTTCTCGATTATTTTCGTCCCTCTTAAGTAACAGCATGAAGCACGCCCTAATTCTAGCCCTTCTCTTTCCTCTTATCTCTTTGTCGCAATCTGGCGATACGGCAAACGTTCCGTATTGGATTGACATGATGCAAGATCCAGATGTCAATTTTTTCAAGACGCAACGCGCTTTCGAAAAGTATTGGGAAAACAGGCCTATTACCAAAGGTTCTGGGTACAAACCCTTCAAACGTTGGGAATGGTTCATGGAAACAGAAGTGAACAGTGACGGAAGCTACCGTAATTCTTCCCAAGTGGAGCAAGAGTTCAAACGCTTTGATAAGACCTACAATCAGCAACAATCTTTTGGTGGCATTCAAGCGCAATCTACCAATGGCTTATGGACTTCCCTGGGGCCAATTCAACTTCCTGCAAATGGAACAGGTCAACCCAACGGCTTGGGGCGACTCAATTGCATTGGTGTTCACCCAACTGACTCGAACGTACTTATCGTAGGAGCGCCTAATGGTGGGATCTGGAAATCTACCGACCATGGAATCAACTGGACATGCAATTCAGATACCCTCGTGAGTATGCAGATTTCAAATTTGCGCTTCAACCCTCTCAACCCGAATATTGTATATGCAGGAACAGGTGACCGAGATGCAGGTTCTAGAAGTGCACGCGGAATTCTCAAAAGCACGGACGGAGGAACAAGTTGGCAGGTGTCTAACAACGGCATGGGAAACCGGACGGTTGGAATGATCATCATTCATCCCACTCAGCCAGACACCATCCTCGCGGCTACGAGCAGTGGTATTTATAAAAGTATGGATGCTGGGGCGAATTGGTCGAGAAAATCAAGTAACACCAGCAATTACAAGGATATCGTATTCATGCCGAATAGGCCCGAGATCGTTTATGCCACAGCGAGTGGGCGATTCTATCGAAGTGCAAATACAGGAGAAACTTGGACGCAAATTACAAGTGGAATTCCAACGGGAACGCGCGGTGTAATAGCTGTTTCCCCGGATGATTCTTTGGCCGTATACGTGCTCATGGCTCAAGGAAGTGTTTACAAAGGAACCTATAGAAGTCTAGATGGAGGGGTGAATTTCAGTACTCAATCTACCACGCCGAATATTATGGATTACAGCCATCTCGGAAGCGGAACTGGAGGGCAAGCCTGGTATGACTTAGACATTGCTGTAGACCCCAAAAACAAAGACGTGGTTTATGCAGCTGGAGTGAATATTTTCAAATCAACAGACGGAGGGCAAACCTGGCTTATTGAGGCCCACTGGGTTGGAAGTGGTGGCGCTGATGCGATTCATGCTGATCAACATGCTCTTGAGTGGTCGGCTGATGGCAAACGATTGTACGCGGGAAACGACGGTGGTATCTACGTTAAAACAGATAGTACTTCATGGGCCGATTTAAGCAGCGGTATCGCCATAGCAGAAATCTATAAAATCGGGCAAGCGAAAAACGACGAAGACGTCGTGATCAATGGCTATCAGGATAATGGTACGGCCATATACTACGGTGGTAATACCTGGTCCACTGAAATTGGCGGCGACGGTATGGAATGTGCCATCGACCCCCGGAATACCGACTTCATTTATGGTACTATCTATTATGGCCGAATCTCTCGATCCGTAAATGGAGGAACCTCCTTTGGAACCATCGCCGCCAGTGGAGTAAACGGCATCACGGAAAGCGGTGCCTGGGTCACACCCTTTTCAATCGGTGAGGACAACAGCGATCAGATGTTCATCGGATATCGGAACATCTGGCGTTCAGACAACCTTATGACCCCTGGCAATGGAAACGTGAGCTGGACAAAAATCTCAAATAACCTTGGTGGCTCAAATTCTCAAACCATTCGTGTGGTAGAGCAATCTCCCGCCAATACCAATATTTTCTATTTCGCTCGAGCCGACCGAAAGCTCTTTCGTTCCGACAGCATTAAAAGTTCAAACCCCAATTGGGTTGATCTGACAAGCAATTTGCCTTTCAGCTCCATGCCTACTGATATTGAGGCTCACCCTTTTCTTGACTCTGTTGTGTACATCACTCTTGGCACGAACGTGTATAAATCAACTGACCTTGGTGGAAGCTGGACAGACATCTCATCAAATCTTCCAAACTTGACTTGGAGAACCATTGTGTACGACGAATACAGCAGTGAAGGCCTGTACGTTGGAGGAACTCCTGGGGTATACTACCGCGACAGCAATACAACCAACTGGGTGAGTTTTTACGACGGACTTCCAACGGATGTATCTTTAACCGAATTGGAGATTTTCTATGATACTCTCCAACCCGCCTTGAGCAAACTTAGAGCCGCCACCTATGGGCGAGGCTTGTGGTCGTCAGACCTATACGACGACGGCACCTCCTTGCCTATTTCCGACTTTAAAACTTCAAGCACCGGCGCATGTCGTGATGAGTTCATTGAATTCTCAAATCGCTCAGCCTATAACCCCAATCAATTTCTCTGGGATATTCAGCCACCGCACTACCAACTAGCTTCTGGGCAGGCATTAACGGACCGCAATATTTCAGTGAAGTTCGATTCATCGGGGTACTTTCATATTCAATTGAAAGTAACCAACGGAAATGGCACTGATTCCATTTTGAGAAGAAACCTAATTCACATTGCCGATAGCACTTCTAACACTTGCACCACCTCAACCAATTTAGGCGCCGGTTATGGAATAGGAATTCAACGCGTGCGGATTTCTAATCTTGACCACCGAAGTTCAGGATACGACGGCAGCAATTCATACCACGATTACACCTGTGATGGACTGGCTTACTTGAAACCCAATACCGATTATGAGATTTCTGTGACGGTAGGCTCCTACAACGACGAGAACGTCGAAGTATATATCGATTACAACAACGACGGTGACTTTTCCGATGTAGATGAGTTGGTCTCCAATTTTGCACGTGGACGTAATGACCGACTCGACACCTTTAGAACGAAACTAAACCCCAGAAAAAACACCTTCCTGAGGATGAGAGTTGTAAGTGATTACAGCACGCTGACGGCCGATCCTTGCAAGACCCTAAACTATGGAGAATCACAAGATCATCTCGTTTATTTCGACGCTCCAAGTCTTCAAGTCTTTCAGGATACGAATGCAGTTTGTGCTGGAAATAGCATGGTATTCTCGGCAGAAACGGATGGTCGGTTTGATAGTTTAAAATGGGATTTTGGGCTCGGCGCTCTCCCTCAAACGGCCTACGGAATCGGCCCTCATACCGTGACCTATGCACAAGCCAGACTTTATGTACCTACGGCAACATTGAACGCAAATATTGCCCGAAGCATGTTTGCATATGTTCGTGCAGTTCCTGAAGTTTCCTTGTCTTTGGATTCTACAAGTAGTTTTTGCGAAGGGGATTTTGTTGAATTAAGGGCCAACGATAGCTTAGGAAATTCAGTGGTAGGCTTCAGCTGGTTTAAAGATGGAAGCAATCTGAGTATAACTGATAGCCTCTTCAGAGTACACGCGTTGCAACTGAGTGATTCAGGGAGTTTCCATGTGGTGACGGAAAACTTTGGTTGCCTAGATAGTTCAGAGGTGTTGAAGCTAATGACCTTTGCCCAGCCTTCAGCTAGCATTACTTTGAGTGATACTGCTCAATGTCTGGATGTAAATTCCTTTCAAATACAATCTAGTAGCACCATTTCTCAGGGTATTTTAAAGTACTCCTGGAATCTTGGAGATGGTTCTTCGGACACAACTTCTAGCCTCACACATCAATATGCACAAGCAGGAAGCTATCAGATTAGTCTCAGCATAGAAAGTGATCAATCATGTTCAGACTCCAGTGTTGTCTCTGTGGAAGTGTACCCCATTCCAGAAGCCTCATTTGAACTTTCTGATACGAACCAATGTGAAGTTGGAAATTCCTTTTTCGTTCGAAACACCTCTACCTTGTCCACGGGAAGCAGCTCAGCTTCTTGGTCATTTGGCGATGGCACGACTTCAAGCATAGATTCAGTCAATCATTCGTATTCTGCAGCTGGCAACTATGCTATTCAGCTTTTTGTAAGCACAGCCAAACAATGCCAGGATTCCAGCACCTATCAAGTGGTAGTTCACCCTCAAGCCAATAAAGGCTTTACGGTAAGTAACACATCTCCTGCCGTATATGCATTCGAACCTGTTGATACTACCCTATTC
>CAXAIH010000080.1:0-8246 GCA_963968755.1 uncultured Flavobacteriales bacterium | reverse complement strand
GAGTTACCTCAAGTTCTAACGAGCTCTCCAAAACTGAATAAAGGAAGTTTTGACCCGAGTATGAGAATCTATCCCAATCATCCAAACTTCGATTACACAGAGGATTTCTTTGGCCCCGTGGTAATTCCTTCAGCTGGGATGACCATCCCGCTCAACGCGAAAACAATTCCAATATACAGCAGAGCCATCCGCATCTATGAAGGCAATAGCCTAAATCAGAAGGACGGTAAATTGCTAATGAACGGTGAGGAAGTTAGTGAGTACACTTTCAAACTGAATTACTATTGGATGATGGGAGACAATCGTCACAACAGCGCGGATTCTAGATTCTGGGGTTTTGTTCCAGAGGACCACATTGTTGGAAAAGCCTCTTTCATCTGGCTTTCACTTGACCAAGAAGTTGGTTGGCTAGACGGTAAGATCCGTTGGAGAAGGTTCTTCAATTCTGTGAATTAAACGCCCATTGTTTCCCGCATTCTACTTCGGCCCCGTCGAATACTTCGCTTACCTCAACAATAAAGAGCAGGTCGTTTTCGACCAAAACGAGCAATTCAAAAAGCAAAGCTTTCGGAATAGAGCTTGCGTGCTCGGACCAAACGGAACCTTCAATATGCTTGTTCCTGTTCACCGAAGAAACCATAGTCTGATGATAGAGGTGAAGCCAGCCGAAGATGAAAACTGGAGAAAGCTACATTCAAAAACCTTGGAGTCGTTCTACAAGAATTCAAGCTATTACGACTACTACAAACATCATTTGGATGCCTTCTACCAAAAAGACTTCAAGCACCTTTTCGAATTGAACTTGGAGAGTACATTACTCGTTTCCAAATTGATGAAACTGGAATTCACCTTCGAAAAATCTCAGGCATATGTGCCTAAAGTAGAAGGCTTAGACCTTCGCGAAGACATCCATCCTAAAAAAGACTCGACCCGCACGTTTGAGCCTTATTATCAGGTTTTTCAAGACCGATTTCCTTTTGAGAAAAATCTTTCCATTCTGGATTTGCTCTTTAATATGGGTCCCCAATCCAAGAAATACCTATCGCGGATTGTCTGAATTGAATAGCAGACAAGAAGCAGAACGTCTCAAGAGAAATTCCTCTTTTCGATTACTTTTACGGAAATGACGAGCAGAAAGGAATTTCTTGAACGTATGGGCCTAGCTTTTGGCGGGGCTGCCATTGGAGCTCCCCTACTCGCTTTTTCACCTTCTACCGCAAGAAACCTTGAACTACTCCTATCCGAGTTGCCTAACGCAGAAGTGCAAAATGAAGATTTTTGGGGCTTCGTAAAAAATGCCTATTCTTCCTCTGGTTCGCTTCTCAACGTAAACAATGGTGGGGTTAGTCCGCAGCCTATAGTTGTTCAAGAAGCTTTCATCGAATACTACAAGCTCTTTAACCAGGCGCCATCCTACTATATGTGGCGCATCATGAACCGAGAAATCCAAGGGATTCGTGAAAAGATGGCGGAATTTTCTGGAGTCAATGCGGAAGAAATTGCCTTCAACAGGAACACCACAGAAGCCTTAGACACCATCATTCATGGCTTAGATCTTAGTAAAGGTGATGAAGTTGTTATCGGGAATTTTGATTACCCCAATATGCGCCAAGCATGGAATCAACGCGCCCAGCGTGACGGTATTGAACTGAAAATTGTTCAGCTCAAGCTTCCCATGAACAATGAGGATGAGCTGGTTAATGCGTACGTGGAGAGCTTTAGCAAGAAGTCTAAATATGTCTTACTCACCCACCTCATTAATTGGACTGGTCAAGTGCTTCCTGTAAAGCGAATTGCTGCTGAAGCTCAAAAGCGGGGAATCTCAGTGATTGTAGACGCGGCGCACAGTTACGCTCATTTAGACTTTAAAATTTCTGAACTCAATGCTGATTATCTTGGAACGAGTTTACACAAATGGCTTTGTGCTCCCCTAGGAACTGGGATGATGTATGTGCGAAAAGGAAAAATTGCGGACCTATGGCCTAGCTTCGCTCCTCCCGATTCAAAATCTGATGACATCCGAAAGTTTGAAAACCTAGGCACAAGAAACATCGCTGCTGAATTAAGCATTGGAAAGGCGCTAGATTTTCACGAAATTATTGGCTCTAAACGAAAAGCCGAACGATTGCTCTATCTCAGAAATTATTGGCTTCAGCAGGCTCAAGATATTGACGGCTTTGAGTCTTTTAGCCCGAGCAATCCGAGCTTATCGTCTGCTTTGGCAACAGTGCGCATAAAGGGACTTAGCAAGCTAGGGCACAGTCTTCAATTGAAACACAACATACACACCACCGACATCAAGCACGAGGGTGTTCAAGGAGTGCGGATCACACCAAATGTTTACACCTCCTTAAAAGATCTAGATCGGCTGGTTGGCGCCTTGCGCAAACTTGCTGCAACACGAAGTAATTAGCACACATGAAACAAGACCTAGAATTCAATAAAAATGAGGACAGCATTAAACTCCTCATCTCCAAACTTGCACGAAAAAAGAAGGAAATTGATTTAGGAGGCGGGAAGGCTAAGATCGAAAAGCACAAAGCCAAAGGAAAAATGACCGCCCGAGAGCGCGTTGCTTATTTGTTCGACGACGGAAGTCCCTCCATCGAGATCGGAAGCTTTGCAGGTTACGAACAGTACGAAGATTATGGAGGTTGTCCGGCTGGAGGTGTTGTAGTCAAAATCGGCTATGTCTCCGGCAAACAATGTATTGTGGTCGCGAATGACGCCACTGTAAAAGCAGGAGCTTGGTTTCCTATTACTGGAAAGAAAAATCTGCGCGCTCAAGAAATCAGCATCGAAAACCGCTTGCCCATCATTTACCTGGTTGACAGCGCTGGAGTCTTTCTTCCTATGCAGGATGAAATCTTTCCTGACAAAGAACACTTCGGTCGCATTTTCCGGAACAATGCTCTGATGTCATCCAAAGGAATCACACAAATAGCCGCGGTAATGGGTTCCTGTGTTGCAGGTGGCGCCTACTTACCTATTATGTCTGACGAGTCTCTTATCGTTGAAAAAACCGGCTCTATTTTTCTTGCTGGATCCTATTTGGTGAAGGCAGCCATTGGTGAAGACATTGACAATGAAACCTTAGGCGGAGCGAGCACCCATTCTGAAATCAGTGGAGTAACGGATTACAAGGCGAAAGACGATCCAGATTGTTTGGATCGTATTCGTTTTATCGTGGACAAGATTGGATCATACGATCGCGCTGGCTATGACCGGAAAGAAGTCAAGCAGCCAAAAGAAGACCCGAAAGAGATTTATGGCATTTTACCTCGAGAGCGCTCTAAGCCTTACGACATGAAGGAGATCATCAAGCGCATGGTCGATAATTCTGAATTCGAGGAATACAAAGAGCTTTATGGGAAGTCGATCATTACAGCATACGCCCGCATTGAAGGTTGGGCCGTAGGAATTGTTGCCAACCAGCGCATGATGCTCAAAAGCAAGAAAGGTGAAATGCAGTTTGGTGGGGTGATTTATAACGATTCCGCCGACAAGGCTGCGCGCTTCATCATGAACTGCAATCAGAAAAAGATTCCTCTGGTTTTCTTACAAGACGTTACAGGCTTCATGGTGGGTTCACGTTCTGAGCATGCGGGTATCATCAAAGACGGAGCGAAGCTCGTAAGCGCAGTATCGAACTCAGTGGTGCCCAAGTTCACAGTAATTATAGGAAACTCCTACGGCGCCGGAAACTACGCCATGTGCGGAAAGGCCTACGACCCAAGGTTGATTGTTGGCTGGCCAACCGCAAATATTGCCGTTATGGGAGGCTCACAAGCAGCAAAGACGCTTCTTCAAATTCAGGTCGCCGCTCTGAAATCAAGAGGTGAAAAAATCACCGCGGCAAAGGAGAAAGAACTCCTCGACCGTATTACAGAAAGCTACGAACGTCAGACCTCACCATATTACGCAGCAAGTCGTTTGTGGATGGATGAGATTATTGACCCGCTCGAAACGCGAAAGTGGGTTTCAATGGGAATTGAAGCCGCGGATCACGCGCGCATAGAAAGGCCGTTTAATGTTGGGGTCCTGCAGACCTGATCAGTTCGAAGCCTTTTTAAACGCTTTACTTTCACTTATAAAACACAACTGAGGTCATTCGCCTTTTGTAGTTCCAGCCAGTTAGGTTTGGCACATGCAAGGAGAAGCGATTATTGTCCCCGAAGAGGTTTTACTAAAACGGATCTATCTACTCCGAGATCAAAAAATTATGCTGGATAAGGATCTGGCCGAATTCTATGAAGTCAAGCCTATTCGACTTCGAGAGCAGGTAAAAAGGAATTCAGAACGCTTTCCTGAGTCGTTCATGTTTCAACTTGTCAAGGAAGAAGCTCAAATCATGGTATCACAAAATGCGATTCCTTCTCTTCAACACCTCGGAGGAAGTCTACCCTATGCCTTCACAGAACATGGAATTCTTCAATTAGCTAATGTTTTACGGGGCCCAAGGGCTGTTCAAATGAGCATCCGAATCATCGAAGTATTTGTTCGTATGAGGGAGCTAATCCGCAGCAGCGCGGAAATTGTGCTGAAGGTAGAAGAGATGGAAAAGAGACTTTCAAACCAAGATGAACCTATGTTGAGCGTTTTGGAATATCTAAAAAGTTTCATTCAAGAGAAGGAGCACCCTAGACAATCTATTGAGTTCAAGCTTCCAAAAAAGGACTAAAATATTTTTCTTCTTGAGGCCGAAAATTGAGGCAGGCTCAAAGTACCACTCATTCTCCTTTTAGTCCAAATGTCATTTTCATTTTTCCATTGCTGTAGTCCGGTAGGTGTTTCTTCAATCTCTAACTACATTTGATACATGCACGACCGCAGGCTATATTGGATTTGCCAACTCACTGGTTGGTTTTCCTACGCCACGATTTCAATCTTTCTCACCTACAGCTTGGGGGCGCCTCTAAACTACTTGGCCTATGCCGCGATTGGCTCAGCTGTCGTTCTTGGAGTAACCCTCTCGCACATCTATCGCTCTGTAATCTTAAAGCTCGATTGGCTGCGCTTTAACATTGCTCAAATCATTCCCCGCATCCTTCTAGGTTCCATTTTGTTTGGCGCGGTACTCGAAGTCCTATACTCTGGAGTCGTATTACTGGTTTCGGGTGTAAACCCATTTGACAAACCACTCCTTGTTGTTCAGGATTACTCTTCCTGGACCATTTTGTTTCTGTTATGGAGCGTCATCTATTTCTTCTACCATTTCTTCAAGAATTATAAAAATGAAGAGATCAAGAACCTCCAGTGGCAAGCCCGTGAAAACGAGCTTAACCTCCGGCGTTTGAGGTCACAAATGAACCCTCACTTCATCTTTAATGCAATGAACAGCATTCGAACCCTCGTAGATGAAGACCCACTAAAAGCCAAAAAGTCGATTACACAGCTAGCAAATGTGCTTCGCAGCAGTTTGCTCAAAGATAAAAAGCGACTCATCCCATTGAAGGAAGAAATCGCCTTGGTGAAAGACTATTTAGAAATAGAGCGCGCACGCTATGAAGAACGTCTGCAGGTAGGCTGGGAAATCGATGAAGCAAGTCTAAAAGCTCAAGTTCCTCCTATGCTGATTCAGACCTTGGTAGAAAACGCCATCAAGCATGGTATTTCTCAATTACCGAAAGGTGGCCTCATTAGTTTAAGCGCGAGTCAAACTGAAAAAGCACTCCTACTTGAAATCAAGAACACAGGAAGCTTAAGTCTCGGAAATTCATCAGGCACGGGTTACGGGTTAACAAGTACCCGCGAACGACTGGAAATCCTTTTCAATGGAAAGGCTCAATTCAACATAGAAGAAAAGGACCAAGAAGTAATTGCAAGAATCACCATACCAAAACTGTAGATCATGATCAAAGCTGTGATAGTAGATGACGAAAGGTTGGCCCGAAAAGCCCTTGAATCTCTCTTGAATGAAATCTCGGATCTTGAAATCATCGGGCAATTTGAGAATGCCGATGACGCAATTAAAGAGCTCCCCTCTTTAAATCCGGACCTCTTGTTTTTGGACATTCAAATGCCGGGTAAAACAGGCTTCGATTTGTTGCAGGAATTGGAACGTATTCCGGAGGTTATTTTCACCACTGCATACGACGAATATGCCATCAAAGCATTCGATGTAAATGCACTCGATTATTTGATGAAACCCATCGAGGAAGAACGCCTGAAAGCGGCCGTAGAAAAAGTGAGAGAAGGCATCAAAGAACGGAAAACACTTAGCCCCAAGGAAACGCTCAACGAAGACGATCAAGTCTTTTTAAAAGATGGCGACAAATGTTGGTTTGTTCACCTTCGTGATGTCTCGCACTTCGAATCAGTAGGTAATTATGTAAGAGTTTACTTCGACAGTAATAAACCTCTCATTTTAAAGTCTTTAAATACGCTAGATGCACGCCTAAATGATCGCTCATTTTTTCGCGCAAACCGAAAACACATCATCAATTTGAAATGGGTGGCCGAGTTGGAACCTTGGTTTAATGGTGGCCTTTTGGTGAAGTTAAAAACGGGCGAAAGCATCGAAATTTCAAGGAGACAAGCTGTGAAACTGAAGGACCTGATGAGCCTGTAGTAGTGGGGAGAAACATCTGCCTCTGCTGCCAGATTCGGACAGGTGGGAAGAAACAGAACCTAGAACCCAGAACCTAATTATCCACCTTCGATTCATTCACGAAAGGAGCCATTTCTGGATGATCTTCTAAGACCGAATCAATCACTTTGCACTGAGGGCATTTGTGACAACGGACAAAGGTGTACGGACCTCCAATTTCTGGATATCGACATGACCAAGTAAGGACCAATAAGTCCGCAGGAATCGACTTCATCACTTCGTACTTGCGCATGTCGCGCACAGGAAATTCGAAGGAAAAGTCCGCAGGGCTTCGTTCAGCGGCGAGATAAAACAAGGCCATGATCTTCTCTAATCGCTTTTGGAAACTTGGATCGTCAAAGTCATCGGCGATCGCACCTTCAACAAACCGACTGATTTCCGGATGCGCATGTACCACAACAGAGGCAACAAAATTCACCATATCTGAATCCCACACTGGAGGCATCATGCCCAAGGAGGAGTAATCAAAGCTTAGCGTTCGATAGGCGAAATTTGTAAAACCTGCTTTCTCCAACCATGTTAAAATAGACTCTGTAGCCAATTCTTCACGCAGTGTTCGGTGACCGCTGGTACCATTCAACAGTTGAATTCGGTAGACCAAGAATTTCTGATCTGCATTGTTCTTTAAAGAAAGGTAAAGGGCAGCAGTGCTGTCGATTCCACCTGAGAGCGGAACTACTGCATCGAATTTTGTGCTTTTATAAGGAAGGCGCACGCCTTATGCTTGACGAACGTATAGAGTCGCGTCGCAATTGCAAGGAGGGTTTCGGCAAACAACGCAGGAGAATTGTCGTTTCAGACTTTCTTCTTGCCACGCCTGACTAACCAATCCTAAAGCTTCATAGTTGTGTGATTCAAGAAGCATCGCTAGGGCTCCATTGGAAGCATTTTCCCAGTGTAAGGAGAAAGAAGGAACCTTCATTTTCTCGAACCACTCTTCCCCTTTTTCAACTACTACGCGTGCCAATCCTAGACCTATTCTGTCTGGGTGTACCAAGGTAATCTTACGTTGACCAACTTTTTTGGCGGCTTTAAGCTCAGTTGGGATGGCTTTGTCACCTTTTTCGTGCACGGTGAGCAAGGACAGGGCGTGGAAGTTCCATTCATTCCCAATATAAATCATCCGCTTATCTGGATCTACCAAATAACTTCTCAATTGTGGGGCTGTAAGAAATGAAGCTCCAAAGCTTCGTTCCGCTTCGGCCAGAATGCTGCGCTCTATGTCGGCATTCCAATCCTTAAGTGTCATCACTTTCAATGGAGTGATCTGCTCCTCAGCAGCAATTCGAGTTTCTTTCGATAATGTTTCCATCGGTGCGTTCTATCCTTACAATTCTATTCTTTTTTCTGCTAGGCTCAACTTTTTCGCAAGAAACTACTAAAGAATCTTTGTGGAAAAATTGGAGAGACGCCCAACTAGCGGACAGCGCACGCCTAAATAGCTTCAAAGACTTAATCTATTCGCACTACTGTTATCAGCAACCCGACTCCGCATTAGAGCTCTGCAATCTCCTTGAAGAGAAAGCCAAGGCAATGACCAAGGTAGAATGGGTTGGTCACGCTTACAACTTACGGGGCATCACCTTTAACAGCAAAGGAATTGCGCGTCCTCCACCCGACCTACAAGCACTTTTCC
>CAXAIH010000079.1:0-8475 GCA_963968755.1 uncultured Flavobacteriales bacterium | reverse complement strand
ACGGGAACACTCAGTGAAGGCAAAGTCAACATCAGAGAGGCTCATTGGTTGAACGAAGAGTTCAAGACAGCCATCAGAAGTTTGGCTTCACATTCTCAGCACCCATTTTCTGTATGCATCGCGCAAGAAGGAGATCACACATTGGAGGTCGAACAGTTCAATGAGCAAGTCGGTCTGGGAATTAGTGGATTGGTAGAAGGCGAGCGTCTTTTTCTCGGAAACGAAGCCTTTGTCCGAAACATCTCCGACCTCAGCCGCATTCCTTCGGACTTCGACGCTGGCAACGCAAGCTTGGTGTACGCCGCCAAAATGGGCAGTGTGTTGGCCGTATTTGCTTTGGACGATCCGCTCCGGACAAACATCACTTCCATGATCATGGATTTAAAACATCGTGGCATTCGGGTTCACTTGCTGTCGGGCGACCGAAAAGAGAAGGTGCTCGAAGTTGCCCAACAATTGGGAATCACCGATTTCAAATCGGCTTGTTCGCCCCAGGATAAGTTGAACTACCTCCGAAATCTTCAAGAACAAGGAAAAAAAGTAGTGATGATTGGCGACGGCATCAACGACTCTCCATCTCTGGCTGAGGCCGACTTGAGCTTGGCGATCCGCAGCGGCTCAGCTACGGCTGTGGAAAGTTCAGATGTAAGTCTACCAGGCTCCGCAGTGCTCGAGATATCCGCCATTTTAAGCTTGGCGCAAAAAAGCTCCCGCATCATCAAACAGAATCTTTTTTGGGCCTTCTTGTACAATCTATTGGGAATCCCACTCGCAGCCGGATTGCTTTATTACGTCAGCGGGACCATGTTAAACCCCATGTATGCAGGAGCAGCCATGGCACTTTCCTCTGTTTCTGTAATCCTGAACTCTCTACGAATACGCTCTTTTAAATGGGCCAAAAATTAGCGCGAAGGCCCACGCAGCCCGTGTCAATTATGCTGATATTAGCAATTCATTCTTGAAGCACAATTCACTTGGAATTTAAACTCGAATCCGTATACAAACCAACTGGAGATCAGCCAGCTGCAATCAAACAATTGGTTGAAGGTGTTGAGGAAGGGGAACGTTACCAAACACTTTTGGGCGCTACGGGCTCGGGTAAAACCTTCAGCATCGCCAATGTTATTCAGCAGACGAATAAGCCGACGCTGGTATTGAGCCACAACAAAACATTGGCTGCGCAACTCTACGGTGAGTTCAAACAATTCTTCCCCAACAACTCGGTCGAATATTTCGTCTCTTACTACGACTACTACCAGCCTGAAGCCTACCTCCCTACTTCAGATACCTACATTGAGAAAGACCTCAGCATCAACGACGAAATTGACAAGCTGCGACTCTCCGCTACCTCTGCCCTTCTTTCCGGCAGACGCGATGTAATCGTTGTCTCCTCTGTTTCCTGCATCTATGGTATGGGAAACCCAAGTGAATTTGGCGAGCAAGTTATTGATGTTGAAGAAGGCCAAAAGATTACCAGAGACAGCCTGCTGCGCGCTTTTGTCGCAGGACTCTACTCCCGCGTTCCCCACGAATTGGCGCGCGGAACCTTCCGTGTAAAAGGCGATACGGTAGACATCTACCTCGCTTATGCAGACCACGCCTATCGCATTTCGTTCTGGGGCGATGAGATTGAAACCATTGAGTACTTGGATCCATGGAACAACCGGACATCTGAGCGTTTCGAGAAAATCAAAATTTACCCAGCGAACATCTTCGTCACTACAAAAGACACCCTAAACAGGTCCATTAAAGAGATTCAAGACGATTTGGTGAAGCAGGTGGACTACTTCGAAGACATTGGTAAGAACTTCGAAGCAAAGCGCCTGAACGAACGCACCAACTACGACTTAGAGATGATGCGGGAATTGGGCTATTGCTCTGGAATCGAAAATTACTCCCGTTATTTCGACTGCCGCGAAGCCGGAACTCGGCCTTTCTGCCTTCTTGATTATTTCCCGAAGGATTATATAATGGTGATCGACGAATCGCATGTAACCATCCCACAGATTCGAGCGATGTATGGAGGAGACCGAGCCCGGAAAGTGAATCTAGTTGAGTACGGCTTTCGTCTTCCCGCAGCCATGGACAATCGGCCATTGAAGTTTGAGGAATTTGAGGATGTCCAGAAACAAGTGATTTACGTAAGTGCCACACCAGCCAATTACGAATTGCAATTGAGTGGAGGTGTTGTGGCAGAGCAAGTGATTCGTCCGACGGGCTTGCTCGACCCAATTATTGAAGTACGGCCTTGCATCAATCAAGTAGACGATCTTCTTGAAGAAGTAGCCAAAAGAGTTGATGCCGATGAACGTGTGCTGGTCACTACCCTGACCAAACGAATGGCTGAGGAGCTCACCAAGTACATGACTAAGTTGGGTTACCGCTGTCGTTACATTCACTCAGATGTGGACACCTTGGAGCGCGTAGAGATTTTGAGAGACCTGCGTTTGGGTGTCTTTGATATTTTGATTGGAATCAACCTTCTTCGGGAAGGATTGGATTTGCCCGAGGTATCGCTCGTTGCCATTATGGATGCCGATAAGGAAGGCTTTTTGCGATCGACGGTGAGTTTAACGCAAACGGTAGGACGGGCAGCTCGACACCTGAAGGGCAGAGCGATTCTTTACGCGGATCGAATTACAGCTTCGATGAAAGCGACCATGGATGAAACAACACGCCGGCGAGAGAAGCAACTCAAATACAACGAAGACCACGGCATTGTGCCCCAAGCTCTAGCTGTTTCCAAGGAGAGAATTATGCGCCAAACTTCGGTTGCTGGAACTGAGAAAAAAGCCATGGATTACGCGCGTGATAACCCGACGAAAAAAGCCGCCGACGCCAATCGTCCGTACATGAGTCAAGAGCAAGTGCGCTCGGCCATCTCTGTGATTAAAAAATCGATGGAAGTGGCTGCCAAAGAGCTAGACTTTGTGGAAGCTGCCAAGCTGCGCGATGAGATGTTTGAGCTTGAAAAGCTACTTAAGAGGCGTTAGGCGAGGTTCTGAGTCTTAGGTTTTAGGTTCTGGGTTCTGAGTTTTAAGTGCTTGGTTTTAGGTTCTAGTCAAAAGGTAACCCGTAACCCGTCTCCCGTAACTCGTAACCCGTCCCCTGTAACCTGTAATCAATAATTGACACATATTTTGCTCCAATCTCATATCTCGAAATGGCTGCAAGGTTCGGGTTCATTTGAGATTGAAATGAAAGGTGGTGATACCAAATTGATAATTCCTGTCCTAATAATAGTGGGGATCGTAATCATTGCAGCACTAGTAATAATGTTTTGGAAATAAAAACCACGTACCGCCAACAATGGGTATAAAACATAGGGCGGACGGTGGTTTCTGCAAGTTTTCGGCACTTAGCAAGCTCAGTTTCGGGTGGACAGTTAATTGCTTCTAATTTTTACATTCTGCGTTTTCATCCATTGACTACTTTAGCCAAAAGGCTCTCCTAGTAATTTGGCTCAGGTGGAGCTGTTATGCAATTAACACTTTCCGTTCAATAGCCTACTCTATCCCATGCTTCAACTCAGCAATTGTCCTATTTGCAGCGCGAGTTCAATCGCTTCTTTTATAAAAAGCAGGGCTCAGATGCATTCAAATGATGAAGTGTTCAATTTTGACCAATGCGCAGAATGTAAGCTCGTCTTCTTAAATCCTCGACTTCCCATAGATCAACTAAAAGATTACTACACGTCATTCTACTTGCCTTATAGAGGAGCAAAAGCCTGGGGTAAGTTTGAAAACCTCGTAGAGAACAGTCAGCGAAAATTAGATTTGAAACGGGTGAAGCGAGTAAAAGATGCTCATGCCATATCATCAAACTCTTTGATTCTGGATGTTGGCTGCGGACAGCCAAGCTTTTTAAAGGCTTGTCAGCAAGAGTTAAATTGCCAAACCATGGGCATTGACTTTAGTGACGAGGGGTGGAAAGATCAAGCCGCTGCTTTCGAAGGGCTCGATTTACAAGTAGCGGAAATAAAAGACCTTCCAACTAGGCTACAACCCGATGTGATTACCATGTGGCATTATTTAGAGCATGATTACACTCCGCTGGAAAACCTAAGCTATCTAAAATCCATTTCTAAACCATCTACTACACTCGTCATTGAAATTCCCAATTTCGATTCGACGAGCAGAAGAAAATATGATGAAAACTGGGCTGGCTGGCATACACCTCGGCATACGTCCTTGTTCTCCCCCGATAATGTAGAGCTGCTGCTTAAAAGAAGCGGTTGGAAAGTTTCTAAGCTACTCACCTATGGCACCATGGATCCCTATTTGGTTTATTGGATGAGCGAGATGGAACAAAAGGGAATCAAGTGGGATAAGAATATGGAGGAGGAATTTTGGGGGTTTGTTCGCGGGATAGTTCAATTCCTCCCAAAAATACTGATGGAGAAAAGATCTTCCCTTGGGATTATGACCGTGGTTGCAAGTCCACAGTAGGGCCTTTTAAACAATCAAAAGGTCTTTACCTTTCCAAGTACCTGATGATTTGTACGGTTGAAATCTTGCAAATAGCTCTTCTTTAAACCATTCATTCTTGCGAGTTCTTCTGATGGCTTCTTTATGTTGTTTTCCGTTGTAAGCAAACTGTTTTACTGATTCGAAGTCTTTCCACAAGCTAAATGTGGCCATTTGAACTATGGGAACTTCTCCGACTCCTTTAGTATAAATTAAACCCTCATTTCCATCCAATGCTTCATGTGAGGTAGGTACAAAATTCCAAAATCGGAGGAGCCAATTCCACTTTATCGTCGCTCTTGTAATGACAGCAATCGGGAGACTGGGATCTAATTCGGCTGCTTTCTCAAACGGATTTTTACCTACCCAGGTCCCACTAGCTGAAATGCTTTTCATGTAAAGTGTAAACTGCTCTTCCGTGTGTTCGCTGCACTGCTTAATCAAATCAGATGCGTTGAAAAATGTATGGGCGTCTTCTTCAGAATTCCACACTTGAAGCAGACAGTAAACAGACCAATCAGGTAAAGGATTAAAACCTCTACCCTTTCCGCTGCCCATTGCTCGATAAAACGTTAATCCTTCTACCTCAGCAAGTTCTTGGTTCACAGTCCGCATCAATTTAAAAGCCCAAACCTTATTGCTTAGTGAGGAAAACTTAAAAAAGGAAATAGTCGTGATTTGCTGGCTCATCTGCAATATTACAGCTCTTTTAAGCTGTCTGTCTTTCTAGATTTGAAACACCCCAAGTGGTAAGTTGTTGCTCACGAACAGTAATAAGGCGCGATTATGACTCTGAATACTTGCAGAACAAGCTAGAACCTCATCCCTTTGCTTGGTTGTGAATTTACTTAATTGAAAAAGCTTCAGAAAAAGCATCCTGAAACATGGTAGCGGCCAGCATTGAATTCGCATCGAACTCATTGGTGTGCGATTGGTACAAACTGTCCATGTTCAACTGATTGAACACATAGTCCAAGTCAATGGTGAGCGTAACACCCTTCTTTTGCCCGTCTGCAATGTCGGTGCTCGTATTGAAAGGTGGAATGCTTCGATAAAGCTGTTCAAGGCCCGTGTGGAAGAAAAAAGGTCGTTCCGGCACTCCGTCACCATCGTAGTCGTAGCGTCCATCAATTTCAACGAATTTGCGTTTGGTTGCCCACACCCAAAACAAATCTTCAACGCTCAGTGGGTGACCTTCTTCATAATCTGCAGGAAGTGCTGAATTCAACACATCAGGCACACCTAAGTCGAAGCTCAATTGATCGTAATTTCCTGGAGGCACCTCAAGGCGGAGTTCATCTGTGAAGCCAATTTCGAACTTGGAAGAATCCATATTGAAGAGCTCCACGTCCGACAACATCACTTTACTGCCTCCGGTTTCTCGCAACTTCAAATCGGCTAGGTAAAAGCGCAATCGAGTGATTACGGTCTTGTTCATGTTCTCAGGAGAAAACTCTTGATCCACAATCACAGTTTCGTTTCCAGCCTCCATTTGGGCTTTCAAAACCAGATAGGTTATAAGCTCTCCATATTCGCATGAACCATCGTACTTCGTAGCTTCACCGTCGTAATTCAACGCAAGCGGATCCATACAACCTTTAATCCCGCAGGCATTGAATAGTGTTGCGGACGACAATACAATAAAAAGAACTGATAGACTTTCGAACCTCATAGGACAAATATAACTGAGAGCTGCCTTCTTTTCAGTGAGAAAGAACACACTTGAGTAAACGCTGTTAAAGTTGTGTTAAGCAGCATGGATTCGTATAGGACTCGCATAACTTTTGAAGACAGCTATATTTGCCGCATTAGAAGAACACCATGATAAGAAACATATTTACCTCTTTTCTACTCCTCGCTTTTTCATTCAATCTATCCGCTCAAGGGTACAAATTCAAATTCAACGTTGAAGGCGTTTCGGATACCCTCATGTATCTCGCTAAGTACTACGGAAAGAAACAATACTACGAGGACACCGCTCAAGTTGACTCCAAAGGGAATTTTGTTTTTGAAGGTGAAGAAATGCTTCCAGGCGGAATCTACTTGATGGTGATGCCAGACAAAGCAAGCTATTTTGAATTCTTGGTTTCCGGAACTGAGACGGAGTTTGAAATCAGAAATAAGAAAGGTTCATTTCTTGAAACTTCGGCAGTGAAGGGTTCTCCAGAGAATGATGCATTCTATGAATATCAGCGCTTCATTTCAGCTAAAGGCATGAAAGCTGAGCAGGTCAACAACAAGAAAAAAGCCGAAACGGAAGCAGAGAATACGAAAGAAATTGAAAAGCTTCAAGCCGAACTGAATGCCATCAATGAAGAAGTGAAAAGCTTCAAGAAAGAATTCATGGCAAAATATCCGAACAAGCTCATTACCAAGATTATTCTTGCTTCTGATGAGCCTGAGATTCCAAGTGACCTTAAGCCTAACGGCGACGAATCTCTTGATCAAGCCAAATTGCGTTTCTACAAATCAGAATACCTGAAGAACATGGATTTCGCAGACGATCGCCTTCTGCGTTCACCCATCTTCCACCGCAAGCTCGAATACTATTTTTCCAAGCTTGTCGTTCAAATCCCAGACAGCATCATTAAGGAAGCAAAAATGTTGGTGAAACGCACCAACGGAAATAAAGAGACCTTCAAGTACGTGGTTCATTACATCACAAACACCTATGAGAAATCAAAAATCATGGGGATGGATGCGATTTTCGTTCATATGGCGGAGAACTATTACATGTCTGGCCAAGCGCACTGGATGGACAGCGCCAAAACAGCGAAGGTGGCTGAACGCGCCATCGCCATGAAGCCATTGCTCATGGGGAACGTTGCTCCGAACATCATTCTTCCAGATACCAGCGGCGAGAAAGGCAAGTGGATGAACCTTCACCAACTTCCTGCAAAATTCACGATTCTATACTTCTGGGACTCAGGATGTGGACATTGTAAAAAGGCGACTCCAAAACTTCGGGAGTGGTACAACACCCTCGAAAAAGACAGAGGTATTGAAGTATTCGCTGTTGGCACTGAATTGGAGAATGGAGCTTGGAAGAAATTCATTCAAGAAAAGAAGTTGAATTGGATCAACGTCTCCGACACTCCAGAGATAAACAAGAATGCGGCGGCATACATCGACCGCACAACGCTCGCGAGTTTGAACTTCAGAAATACCTACGATATCTTCTCAACTCCAGTGATGTATGTTCTTGATCACAACAAGGAAATCATCGCTAAAAAATTGGGTGTAGAGCAGGTCGGCGATTTCATCGATCGCTACGAAAAGGAAGCCGCTAAAATGGCTGCTGAACAGAACCAGTAGAAGCGCTCCAACAAAACATCAAAGGGCTAATATTTCAAAATGAAGTGTTGGCCCTTTTCCATTCCTGGCTGAAAGGAAAGTATTCCCATTCGGTATAAGTCAATGGAATAGGTTAACTCCGGGTGTTCCTTCAAACGATTCCATGCAGCGGCCATTCCCTCGGACCAATAGATATCGTCTAGGACGATGATTCCACCCTCCTTCAGTTTCGGTATCAAGGCCTGTGCATAGCGAATGGTAGGCTCTTCTTGATGATGTCCATCAAGGAATACAAAATCCCACTGATCGTCTTTGAGGTCGTCAAGCGCTTGATCAAATTGTCGGTTTAACACACGCACCTGGTCGAGTCCCATTCCCTTCAAGTTCTCCTTAGCTTTCTGAGCTGTTGCTGGATCACCTTCCACTGAAACAACCTTCGCTTCTGAATTTGCCAGGGCCAAAGCGGCGGTTCCTAAACCTAAGGAAGTTCCGAACTCTAGGATATGCTTTGCATTGTAAAACCAAGCCAAGCGATGCAGGAGTTGGTTGTATTTTGGGCTTGTACCTGAAACCTTCGCAATAGATACCACTGATCGTTCAGAGCCAAGCTTCTTTGAGCCTGCTCCGAAATCCTGAACTTGAATACTGCCTTTATCTTGAAGCTGACGACTGCGCAGTCGATCCAATTTTCGATAGGCATAGAACGAATGCTCAT
>CAXAIH010000078.1:0-8553 GCA_963968755.1 uncultured Flavobacteriales bacterium | reverse complement strand
TCTTTGCGTCTTTGCGTCTTTGCGTCTTTGCGGTTAATTTATTCTTTGTTCTTCGTATCCAACCAAATGGTGACAGGGCCATCATTCACGAGGTTTACTTTCATATCAGCCCCAAACTGTCCTGTTTGCACAAAACCCGGAATCTCTTCTTCAAACATTTCTTTGAGTCGGTCGAACTTTCTATGCGCCACGTCCGGAGAAGCTGCTTTGATATAACTCGGCCTGTTTCCTTTCTTCGTTTTCGCATGAAGGGTAAACTGACTTACTAGGAGAATGTCACCCTCAACTTCTCTAAGCGATCGATTCATGATACCCTCAGCGTCGGCAAAAATCCTAAGGTTTAAGATTTTATTGATCAACCAGAGATTGTCCTCTTCCTCATCCGCCAATTCTATTCCCACGAAAGCCAATAGCCCAAAACCAATGGAGGAAATCTCTTTGGAAGCTACTTCTACTTTCGCTCGACTTACCCGCTGTATGAGTGCTCTCATCGGTACTTACTTTCTTCGTCTTCCAACAATATATTAAGGTAGGATCGATACCTCGACTCGGCAATCAAACCCATTTCAACCGCATCTTTTACGGCGCAGCCCGGCTCATCCGAATGCTGACAATTGCTAAACTTACAATGTACCAGAACCGCTTTCATTTCAGGAAAGAAGTGAGAGAGAGACTTCCTATCGATTTCAATAATTCCAAAACCTCGAATACCTGGAGTGTCAATCAAAAACCCTCCAAAGTCTAGGGGATGCATTTCCGCAAAGGTGGTGGTGTGCTGACCTGTTTGGTGGTACTCAGAAATCTCACCTGTCATTGCCTTGATCTTTGGGTCTAGCAAGTTGACCAAAGTCGACTTACCCACTCCTGAGTGCCCAGCAAGCAAAGTGACTTGATCCTTGAAGCGGGCTTTTAAATCGGGCGGATTCTTTTCGAGTGACATGGGCAAGACTTCAAAACCGGCGTTTTCGTAGACCGCAGTAAAGGCTTCTTGTTCTTCTGTAGAAAGTAGGTCGGTTTTATTGAGAAGCAAAATGCCCTTGATGTCGTGAGCTTCCGTGGCGGCTAAAACGCGATCGATGAATTCGAAACTCGTTTCCGGTTCCTTTAAACTCACCATCAAAAACATTTGATCGACGTTGCACGCAAGAAAATGTAAGCGCTTTGAGAGCTTGATGGAGCGACGAAGTAGGAAGTTCTTTCTAGGAAGCAATTCTTCAATTCTCCATTCTTCAGCCGCACGATCGATACGAACATGATCTCCAACAGCTATCGGATTGGTAGCCCGAAAGCCTTCCAAGCGGAGCTTACCGCGAAGCCGACAATCAAGTTCTTCCCCCTCGGATAATATTCGATACCAACTTCCTGTGGATTTCAAGACCACTCCTTCCCTAATCATACCGACCAAAAATAAGGATTGTAGGCAGTGAGCTAAGGAAGTTGATTGTGCTATTTTCGCGTGACTTCAAGATGTCCATCTCAGTTCAACATATTCAAAAGGTCTACGGCAAACAAAAAGCCTTGGATGATGTCAGTTTTGAAATTGGCAAAAGTGAGCTCGTTGGATTCCTTGGCCCAAACGGAGCTGGGAAGTCAACAATGATGAAGATCCTAACCTCCTACATCTCCTCAACCGAGGGTGCTGTGCAGGTTTGCGGCTACAATGTTGATGAGCTTCCTCTAGAAGTGCAAAAGCGCATCGGGTACCTTCCTGAGCACAATCCGCTTTACCTAGATATGTATGTGCGTGAATTTCTCCTCTTCATTGCGGGCATTCACAAGATCAAGAAGAAAAAAGAACGCGTAAAAGAGGTCATTGATCTTGTTGGCTTGACACCTGAGAGTGGTAAGCGAATTTCTGCTCTTTCGAAGGGTTATCGTCAACGGGTTGGGTTGGCCCAGGCAATTCTACACGACCCAGAGGTACTCATTCTCGATGAGCCCACCACAGGCTTAGATCCAAATCAGATTCTTGAAATACGTCAACTTATTAAAGACCTCAGTGCAGAAAAAACTGTGCTTATGTCTACCCACATCATGCAAGAAGTTGAGGCCATCTGCGATCGCGTTCTGATTGTTCATGAAGGCAAGTTGGTGGCCGACAAAAGTGTGGAGGAACTGATCGGTCAGAGCACATCAGGCCAAGTGGTGGTGATGGAGTTTGATGCCAAAATTGATCAATCTATCTTCACTTCTTTGGAGCTTTCGAAAATTGATAACCCCAAGGGAAACGAATGGCGACTGAGCTCTGATTCGAGTGAAGATTTACGTCCAAAACTCTTTCAAATTGCGGTTGATAATAAGCTTTCGGTTCTCTCCATGAAAGTGGAGTCAGGCAGCCTTGAAGAGGTCTTTAAAAAGCTTACCAGGAAAGCCTGATATTTTGCTAATTTCGCCCCCCATCAAGCACTGAGATTATGCCCTACTTATTTACCTCTGAATCTGTATCGGAAGGACACCCAGATAAAGTTGCCGATCAGATATCAGATTCCCTCTTAGATCACTTTCTTGCCTTCGACCCAAGCAGTAAGGTAGCCTGTGAAACCCTCGTCACTACTGGGCAAGTTGTTCTTGCAGGAGAAGTAAAAAGCAATACTTACCTCGACGTTCAGAAAATTGCGCGCGATGTAATTAAGAAGATCGGCTACACGCGTTCTGAATATATGTTTGAAGCAAACTCCTGTGGAGTGCTTTCTGCGATTCACGAGCAATCGCCCGACATCAATCAGGGTGTTGATCGCGTTGAAAAAGAAGTCCAAGGTGCTGGAGACCAAGGAATGATGTTCGGTTACGCTTCGAACGAAACCAACAACTACATGCCACTTGCCCTAGACTTATCGCATAGAATATTGCGTGAGTTGGCTGCCATCCGTCACGAAGGTGCACCAATGAAATATTTGCGACCCGATTCAAAATCGCAGGTTACTATTGAATACTCTGACGATCACAAACCGATGCGCATCGATGCCATAGTAGTTTCAACCCAACACGATGAATTCGACGGCAGCGAAGGCCGCATGTTGGAGCAGATCAAAAAAGACATCATTGAAATTCTCATCCCTCGAGTGAAGGCTCACCTAAGCGCCGAAGTTCAGGCGCTCTTTGGAGATGACATCAATTATCACATCAATCCAACCGGCAAGTTCGTCATTGGCGGACCGCATGGGGATTCTGGATTAACGGGCAGAAAAATCATCGTAGATACCTATGGTGGAAAGGGCGCTCACGGTGGCGGAGCTTTTTCAGGAAAAGATCCGAGTAAAGTTGACCGCTCAGCAGCATACGCAACTCGCCACATTGCCAAGAATTTGGTTGCCGCAGGCGTTTGTGATGAAGTACTTGTCCAAGTATCCTACGCCATTGGGGTGGTAGAACCTATGGGAATCTACATCAATACCTACGGCAGTGCAAACGTGGATATGACGGATATGGAAATCGGAAAGTTGGTTGAAGTACTCTTTGATCTTCGTCCTGCTTCGATTGAAAGAAATTTAAAACTGCGGAACCCCATCTATTCTGAAACAGCTGCTTATGGTCATATGGGCCGCGAACCTATTGAAGTTTCAAAGGTTTTTAAGAATGGAAGTGGAGAAAAGTCTGAGCATTTTGTTGAGCTTTTCACCTGGGAAAAATTAGATCGTATGGCTGATGTGAAAAAGGCCTTTGGAATAAGCGCTTAAAGCTCCTTTTCGAATGCAGTTTTTGAATATTTTTGCCGCGTCCTAACTCAAGGGAAACCCAAACTGAAGAATAGATTCATGGGATCGAACATCAAGATTAAGAAAGGGGTCGACGTTAAGTTGCAAGGCCGCCTTGAAAGCGATGAAATTGATCAGCTAAGCTCTAGCACCTTCGCCCTACTTCCATCAAACTTTCATGGAGTTACTCCTAAGTTAGAAGTCAAAGCAGGTGATGAAGTCTTGGCAGGAACACCGCTTTTCCACGACAAATTTCACGAACAAGTAAAATTCTGCGCACCCGTCAGCGGTGAGGTGGTTGAAGTTGCTCGTGGTGATAAACGAAAAATAGTTGCAGTTAAAATCTTAGCCGATAAAGAGCTTCGATATAAAGACTTTGGCGCAACGGACCCATCTTCTTTAGATGCAGAGGCTGTTAAAAGCCGCCTGCTCGAAAGCGGCGCATGGGCTTTTGTAAACCAACGTCCGTACGATGTAATTGCCGATCCTTCCAAGGAACCAAAAGCAATTTTCATCAGTACATTCAGTAGCGCACCCCTTGCTCCGCATTTGGATTTTCAGATCAAAGCTGAGCTCGAGCATTTCAAAACAGCGCTAGTCGCGATGACGAGATTGACCTCCGGAAAAGTTCATGTAAGCGTTCGTGGAGCTTCAGACTCGTCTTACCTCAAGGGTATTTCTGGAATTGAGGTTCACGAAATTTATGGATCACATCCAGCAGGAAACGTTGGTACCCAAATTCACAAAATTGACCCAATCAATAAAGGTGAGTTTGTTTGGACTGTTGATGTTCTCGGACTACTTACCATCGGTCGTCTATTTGACACCGGACACTTCGATACAAGTCGCTTGGTAGCTACTACAGGGGGGGGCATGAAGAAGCGTTCGTACTTCAAAGCTCACGCTGGAATCGAATTGGCCAAAGCATTAGAAGGAAGGTTCGATGAGGCCTCTGGCGCCCGTTTGATTGGAGGAAATGTTTTAACAGGTAGCGTCACCTCCGCTGATTCATTCCTAGGATTTTACGATTACCAACTCACGGCCATTTCGGAAGTTGAAGACCGTGAATTCTTCGGTTGGATTGCACTTGGATTCAACAAATTCAGTATGTCCAAGACCTTCTTTGGCTGGATGTCGCCGAACAAAGAATACAATCTCAACACTTCACTTAATGGTGAAGAGCGGGCATTTGTCATGTCAGGTCAATACGAAAAAGTATTCCCGATGGACATCTACCCAGTTCAGCTGCTAAAAGCGATTCTCGTAGAGGATATTGAACTGATGGAAAACCTCGGAATTTATGAGGTTGCTCCTGAAGATTTTGCTCTATGTGAAGTAGTATGTACCTCTAAGATCAACTCCCAAGCGATCGTTCGCAACGGCCTAGATCTTATGATTCAAGAAATGTCCTAAAGACTTAAGATGAAGTTCCTACAAAACATCGTTGAAAAGCTTGAGCCTCAATTTGAAAAAGGAGGCAAGTATGAAAAGTTATGGCCGCTCTTCGACGGCTTTGCAACTTTCGCATTTGTGCCAAAGCACGCCACTTCTAAAGGTGCGCACATCCGCGACGGAGTTGATATGAAAAGAACCATGATTACCGTGGTTTTGGCTATGATTCCATGCCTCATTTTTGGTATTTGGAATGCCGGTCATCAACATTTCTTAGCACAAGGAATGTTCGCTGGACTAGGCGATGGCTTCATGGAAAAATTCTTCTTTGGAGCATGGCGAGTACTTCCAATTGTGGTTGTGTCCTACGCTGTGGGTTTGGGAGTTGAGTTCTTATTCTGCATTGTAAAGCGTCATTCCATTCAGGAAGGCTTCCTCGTTTCAGGAATGCTGATTCCTCTGTGTATGCCTGTAGACGTTCCATTGTGGATGGTTGCCGTCGCTACCATCTTCGCCGTGGTTATAGGTAAAGAGGTCTTCGGTGGAACGGGAATGAACATTCTGAACCCAGCTTTAACAGCACGTGCATTCCTCTTCTTCGCTTACCCAACTAAAATGTCTGGAAATAGCGTTTGGATTGCGGACTCAGAAAACCTTCGTGCAAACGTTGATGGTTTCTCTGGTGCAACTGCACTTGGTGACCTTGCCTCAACAGTAGGCATCGACAAAACAAGTGAAACCGCCACAACGGTGATGAGCACTTTTGGGAACGATGGTTTCTACAGTATGTACAATTCATTCATGGGTTTCATTCCAGGTTCTATAGGCGAGACTTCAGCGCTGGCTTGTTTGATTGGGGCTGTAATCCTAATTGGATCAGGAATAGGAAGTTGGAAGATCATGCTAAGCGCCATTCTAGGTGGTTTGAGTATGGCGGCAATTTTCAATCTAGCAGGAGCCAACGCCTTTATGGACTTGAACGCAGTTCACCAACTTCTTATCGGTGGATTCTTGTTCGGAGTTGTATTCATGGCCACGGACCCCGTGAGCGCTGCACACACAGAAACTGGTAAATGGATATATGGCTTCTTCGTCGGTTTCTTCGGAATCATGATTCGAGTCTTTAACCCTGCTTACCCAGAGGGAATGATGATGTCAATCTTGTTCATGAACGTAATGGCTCCACTCGTCGACCACTACGTACTTCAGTCGAACATCAAGAAGCGTCAAAAACGAATGGTAATCCAAACTGCATAAGAACATGGCCTTCGATAAAAACAGCAACGGTTTCACTTTCGGCTTCGCCGGAGCAATGGTGGTAGTAGTAGGTTCGGTTTTGGCTCTTGCAGCCATGGGACTAAAACCTTTTCAGAAAGCGAACATCGAAAAAGAGAAAAAGCAAAACATCCTTGCCGCTATCCAAGTGACATGCGATCGTGATGAAGCTCCTGAGCTCTTCAATCAATACGTGAAAGAACTGATCGTACTGAACAAAGACGGAAGCGTGATTGACGGCGATGCCTTCGGTGTAGACGTCAAAAAGCAGTACAGAGAAGTGAAGGCAAGCGCCCGAACTCCAGAAGATGTTAGCTACCCGCTCTACATCTGCGAACGTGAAGGTGAAACTTACTACGTGATTCCAATGGCTGGAAATGGTCTCTGGGGTCCTGTGTGGGGATTTGTTGCCCTCGAAAAGGATTTGAACACCATCTTCGGAGCAACCTTCGATCACAAAACTGAAACTCCAGGTTTGGGTGCTGAAATCAATACCAAAATCTTCATGGATCAATTTCAAGGAGACAAGGTTTACCAAGACGGCACAGTAAAATTGAGTGTGAGAAAAGGTGGTGGTGGACCAACAGATGATTACGGCGTTGACGGAATCACTGGCGGAACCATTACATCAAAAGGAGTTGAGGAAATGCTGCAACGCACCCTCGCAGTTTATCAAAACTATTTCGCAAGCCTAACCAGTTGAAATGAGTACTGAAGTAGCTGAAATCAAAAAATCAGAGCCTCTCTTCTCCAAGAAGAACAGAAAGCTCATAACCGATCCACTCGACGATCACAACCCAATCACTGTTCAGGTTTTGGGAATCTGTTCTGCCTTGGCCATTACGGTTCAAGTAAAACAGGCTTTGGTGATGTCCGTATCGGTTCTCTTCGTAATGATCATGGGGAACTTCCTCATCTCAGCCTTGAGAAACAGTATTCCAGACAGAATTCGAATCATCGTTCAGTTGGTGGTCGTGGCCTCTTTGGTAATTCTCGTTGACCAAACCTTAAAAGCCTTTGTATACGATGTATCAAAAGCTCTTTCGGTATTCGTTGGGTTGATCATTACCAACTGTATCATTATGGGACGACTTGAGGCATTTGCTTTAGGAAATAAGCCAGGTCCTTCTATCATGGATGCCATTGGAAACGCAATGGGTTACGCCTGGATTTTGATCGCAGTCTCTGTGGTTCGTGAAATACTTGGTTCAGGTAAACTAATGGGCTTTGAGCTCTTTGGAAATGCATCCGAAATGACAGGCCTCTACGGTATGGGATTCATGAATAACAACATGATGATCCTACCTCCTATGGCACTCGTTGTTGTTGGAATCATCATTTGGATCCAACGTGCACGGAACACCAAACTCATTGAAGAAAACTAGAAGAAGATGCAAGAACTCGTAAACATATTCGTCAAGGGGATCTTCATTGAGAATATGATTTTCGCCTACTTCCTTGGTATGTGTTCATACCTCGCCGTAAGTAAAACTGTAAAAACAGGTGTTGGTCTTGGTGCTGCAGTAATCTTCGTTTTGGGGATTACCGTGCCTATCAACTACCTACTCGAAAACTATATGCTTAAAGAAGGAGCTCTAGCATGGCTTGACCCAAGCTTCGCTGAAGTTGACCTTAGCTTCCTTTCGTTCATTCTGTTCATTGCTGTAATTGCCTCTATGGTTCAATTGGTGGAAATGATCGTTGAGAAATTTGCTCCAGCACTTTATGGTGCGCTCGGGATCTTCCTTCCACTGATCGCGGTAAACTGCTCGATCCTTGGAGGTGCACTCTTCATGCAAGATCGTCAGTATGCAAGCATCGCCGAAGCCACCTCCTTTGGTTTAGGTTCTGGTGTTGGATGGTTCTTAGCCATTGTGGCCATTGCCGCCATCCGAGAAAAAATTCGCTATTCCGACATACCGGCTCCATTGCGCGGATTGGGAATTACATTTATCATAACTGGACTGATGGGCATCGCCTTCATGGCCTTTATGGGGATCGAACTTTAAGACAAGAACATGACAGCAACAATCATATCGGCCATTCTGGTTTTTTTGGTAGTCATTCTACTGCTTGTATCACTCTTGCTCTACGCCAAAGCCAAACTCTCTCCTTCTGGAAAGGTGAAGCTGACCATCAACAATGAAAAGGCCATTGAAGTAGATGCTGGAAGCACCATTCTTACCACACT
>CAXAIH010000077.1:0-8597 GCA_963968755.1 uncultured Flavobacteriales bacterium | reverse complement strand
GCCCAATTTATAGTAGGATCTGCGTCCCAGCTCAAGAATGTTCCATTATCCTGCAAGCCACCAAATACCAGCTCACTTCCAGGAAGGTCGCGATCAATGGCAATCGTATAAAACTGAGTGGTTAGGTAGCCTCGGTTTAGGTCGACCCAATCGTTGCTCGTGTCCCTTAGATTATCCATGCGATATAAGCCACCATCGTTGGCGTTGTAGATGGTATCTGGATGATCGGGGTGAAAAAAGAAGACGTGTTGATCTGGATGGTGCCCAACCCAACGATAGTAAAAAGGCAAGTAGCCATCTGGTCGATAGCCTCCTATCTGTCTATAATTGCTGTCGGAATTAAAAGCGTCAAAAGATAAAAAGAGGTTCGTCCCACCAACCGCAATGACATTGGAATCTTTTGGATGAACCGTGACGTGCATATCGTAACCTCCTTGGGTCTTGAAGCATGCGGCAAAACTTGAATCGTATGGAAGGTTGAGAGATAGATTTTCCCAAATCCCCCCAGCTCCAGCTCCATTCCCACTCAAGTATGTGTAACGAAATAAGCTGTTCGTTTCTGAGGAATTGCTGTCTGCCTTTTGACCGGAACCTGGAGTTTCACCCAAAAAATAAATTTTGTTTGGGTTTTGTGGATCGCCGTCCATAACAACACGATTCGGGTTGCTAGGGAAATCGGATGCCCCAATTCTTTGCCAGCTCAAGCCATCCTCTGAACGCCACAATCCTGTTGAGTTACCACCAGTGCTTAAGGTCGCATACTTAACACCATTTTCTGTAATCAGAATATCTGTATATCGAGAAGCATTGGCAGTTATTCCACCACCCAAGACTTGCTGCCAATTGACGCCGCCATCTGCACTTCTTCGAATACTACCTCTTACAGCGGCATATAATACATCCGCAGTATCCACACTGTGGTCTAAAGCGATGTTCCAAATCAAATCCCAGTTGTCCGTTTCTTCTGGAGTTCCACTACTGGTTGAATCAAGCACTGTCCAGGATTCGCCATCATCCACGGACTTATAGATCCCAGTTCCATTAAAGTAAGCGCTAAAGCTTTTACTTGCAGAGTTCCCAACAATTTCACCAGAGCCGTAGTACCAAATGTTCGACTTCCCAGGACGTAAATCCTGAGCAAGACAAGAAATGCTTGGGTGATCGTCGGGTTCTCCTACTTGACGCCAGCTCATCCCGTTGTCATCAGATTTCCACATACCACCAGAAATACCGCCTGCCAACAATACGTCGGTGTTTGAATAATCCATGGCGAAGGCCCTTGTTCTTCCCCCTACATTAAAGGGTCCACGATGCTCATAAGTGTAGGAAGACCTCGCGGCTTTGTCCAGTTTTGGTAAATCTTGCGCGAAGGCAAGTTCGCGTCTGCGCATGTGAAGAGGCACCTCACCTGTAAGTGGATCCGCGAGTCTCATCTGCATCCATTCAGTCCTTCCAATAACTGAGTCTACAGCCTCCTCATCATCTAAGTTTTGGCAAGAAACAAAATTGAAACTGGCAAAAAAGAGAAGGGCACTAAGTAGGTTTACTTTCCTCATCCGATAGATTTCGTCAGGGTACAAATCAAGTTCAATTAGAGTCTAAGCAGGTGGTGGATAAGGGCGTCGCCAATGTACGAATAATCCAAATCCATTTTCTATTTCTAGGGCGAGCCTTCCGCTTGAAAAAATATTTTGATGACAACCAAACCAAAAGGATGATACCGGCGTTATGTAAACGATGAGAGATAAAAAATTTCATTTGTAGTAGTTAGTTGTTTACCCCTTGCTTCTTGCGAGGGGTTTTTTTTTGCATCACTTTCAAATCAGTATTTTTGCTGCCCATTTGCATGAAATGAAAGCAGCAGAAACCTATTCTCCCAGACACAAAATTCGCATAATAACTGCAGCCTCCCTGTTCGACGGGCACGATGCGGCGATCAATATCATGCGGAGAATCATTCAGTCAACTGGAGTTGAAGTAATCCATTTGGGCCACGACAGAAGTGTAGAAGAGGTTGTTGACACCGCTATTCAAGAAGATGCCAATGCCATAGCCATGACCTCGTATCAAGGAGGTCATATGGAGTACTTCAAATATATGTTCGACTTGCTCAAGGAGCGAGGAGCCGAACACATCAAGGTTTTCGGAGGTGGCGGTGGAGTTATACTTCCAGAAGAGATTGAAGAATTACATAAGCACGGAATTACGCGTATTTACTCGCCGGATGATGGAAGGGAATTAGGCTTACAGGGAATGATCAACGACCTTGTTCAGCGATCGGATTTTGCCTTAGGTGACAAATTAGATGGTGAACTTGATCGCATTGAAAAGCAAAATGCTGGCGATCTTGCTCGATTAATATCAGCCGCTGAGAACTACCCAGAGCAGGCAAAAAGTGTTCTTGAAGAAATCAAAGTAAGAGCCGATAAGGCAAGTACTCCCGTGTTAGGTATTACTGGTACAGGTGGTGCAGGTAAATCGAGTTTGGTAGATGAGTTGGTGAGGCGTTTTCTCGTTGATTTCTCTGACAATCGAATGGCCATCGTCTCGGTAGATCCATCAAAAAGAAAAACCGGAGGAGCACTTTTAGGAGACCGAATTCGAATGAACTCTATTCGCAGTTCTCGGATTTACATGAGAAGCCTAGCGACGCGCCAGTCAAACTTAGCTTTGAGTAAGCACGTAGAGCAGGCACTTAATATTCTAAAGGCTGCAGGTTTCGACCTCATCATTCTTGAAACTTCAGGAATAGGGCAATCTGACACTGAAATTCTCGACCACAGCGACGCATCCTTATATGTAATGACGCCAGAGTATGGCGCCGCGACGCAGCTTGAGAAAATTGACATGCTAGACTTTGCCGATTTGATCGCCCTGAACAAATTCGACAAACGCGGTGCTCTCGACGCACTGAAAGACGTTAAAAAACAATATCAGCGCAACCACAACTTGTGGGAAAGTCCCGTTGACGGCATGCCTGTTTATGGAACCATCGCATCCCAATTCAACGACCCTGGAACCAACAGTCTTTACAAAGCGATCATGGACACGGTAGCGGAGCGCACTGGCGCAGATTTACGCTCAACCTTCGAGATCACAGACGAGATGTCTGAAAAAATCTACATCATTCCACCTAACAGAACGCGTTACTTAGCTGAGATTTCCGAAAGCCATAAATCCTATGAAGAATGGGTGTCTCAACAAGTTGAAGTTGCAGATCGGCTATACAGCCTAAACCGCTCAAAAGAGTTGGTTGATGAAAACACACAAGCCGAACTTCAGAAAGCTATTGAACGAGAAGAGTTGGATTTTGACCCACACAACAAGAAAGTTCTTGAAGAATGGCCAGCTAAAAAAGCTGCCTACGCTGAAGACGAATATGTGTTTCAAGTGAGAGGACGTGAAATACGCACCAAGACCTTCTCTGAATCACTCTCACATTCTCGCATTCCGCGGGTAGCTCTTCCCTCCTATCGTTCTTGGGGCGAAATTTTAAAATGGTCTTTGCGCGAAAATGTGCCAGGTGAATTCCCATATACTGCAGGTCTATTTCCATTTAAGCGAGAAGGTGAAGATCCTACACGCATGTTTGCTGGTGAAGGTGGCCCAGAGCGGACCAACAGACGTTTTCATTACGTCTCATTAAGCATGCCCGCCAAGCGGCTTTCAACGGCATTTGATTCTGTGACATTGTATGGGCACGACCCTGATTACCGTCCGGATATTTATGGGAAGATTGGAAATGCCGGAGTCTCGATTTGCTGTTTGGACGACGCCAAAAAACTCTATTCCGGTTTTAATCTTTGTGACCCGAAGACCTCTGTGAGTATGACCATCAATGGGCCGGCTCCTATGTTATTGGCCTTCTTCATGAATACTGCCATCGATCAGCAATGTGAGTTGCACATCAAAGAACAGGGAATTGAAGCTGAGGTGCAGAAACGCATCGATGCTCACTTCACAAAAATTGGAAGCACACAACCCAAATACATGGGTGAATTGCCAGAAGGGAATGATGGCCTTGGCCTTATGCTTTTGGGATGTACAGGAGCAGATGTTTTGGAAAAAGAAGTATACGAGCGCATTAAATCAGAGACCCTAAAAACGGTTCGCGGTACCGTTCAAGACGATATTTTAAAAGAAGATCAGGCTCAGAACACCTGTATTTTCTCCACGGAGTTCGCGCTCAGGCTCATGGGCGATGTTCAAGAATACTTTATCGATCAAGGCGTACGGAATTTTTACAGCGTTTCCATTTCAGGTTATCACATTGCCGAAGCAGGAGCAAATCCAATTAGCCAGTTGGCCTGTACATTAGCCAATGGATTCACCTATGTTGAATACTATTTGAGCCGAGGGATGAAAATCGATGATTTCGGTCCAAACCTCTCCTTCTTCTTTTCAAATGGACTCGATCCTGAATATGCCGTAATTGGAAGAACAGCGCGTCGTATTTGGGCGAAAGCCATGAAGAATAAATACGGTGCTGGCCCAAGAAGTCAGATGCTGAAATATCACATTCAGACTTCAGGAAGATCCCTTCACGCGCAAGAGATTGACTTCAATGACATTCGCACTACACTGCAAGCCTTATATGCCATCTACGACAATTGCAACTCGCTGCATACAAACGCCTACGACGAGGCGATAACCACCCCAACAGAAGAAAGCGTTCGTCGTGCAATGGCCATTCAACTGATCATAAACAAGGAGTTGGGCCAGAGTAAGAACGAGAACCCATTACAAGGATCCTTTATCATCGACGAACTCACAGATTTGGTGGAAGAAGCTGTGATGCTTGAGTTCGAAAGAATCACAGAGCGAGGCGGTGTGCTTGGGGCCATGGAAACTATGTATCAGCGGTCGAAAATTCAAGAGGAATCTCTGTACTATGAAACCTTGAAACACAATGGTGAATTTCCAATTATTGGCGTCAATACCTTCTTGAGTTCGAAGGGCTCCCCTACCCTCGTTCCTCAAGAAGTTATACGAGCTACAGAAGCAGAGAAGGAATCACAAATTTCAACGCTCAAGGAATTACATGAGCGTTTTGAAAACAAAAGCAAAGACCATCTTCGTCTAATTCAAACCGCTGCCATTCAAAATCGCAATATATTTCATGAATTGATGGAAGCCTGCAAGGACAATTCTCTTGGTCAAATCACGGAAACAATGTTCGAGGTAGGTGGGCAGTACCGAAGGAACATGTAAGCTAAATGCAACTATTCCGCAAAGACATATTTGGCAACTTTTACTTAACGAAGAGGTTTCTATATCTCCTGTTCGGCTTACCTGCGCATTATCGCTTCAAGAAAATGAACAAGACGGTTCTGAACAATGCCAAGCTTCTCGATAAGCTGCCAGATAAGAATGTCCTGTTCGTCTCTAACCATCAAACTTACTTTGCTGATGTTGGATTTCTCTTTTTGGTTTTTGCCAATGCCAAATCGAAAGTTTTTGAAAAAATCGGATCAGCACTAGTTCTCTTCAAACCTCGCCTCAACGTATACTTTGTTGCAGCCGCTGAAACAATGAAGACAGGGTTTCTACCAAAGTTGTTTTCCTATGCTGGTGGAATTCTCATTAAGCGAACATGGCGTGAGGCAGGACAAGAAGTGAATCGCCAGGTGGATATGCGCGACATTTCGAAAATCAATGAAGGTCTTGCAGACGGCTGGGTTGTTACCTTTCCGCAGGGCACGACTAAACCTTATGTAAAGGGTAGAAAAGGAACAGCTCACATTATAAAAACCAATCGCCCCACTGTGGTTCCTGTTGTACTCAACGGATTTAGACGAGCATTTGACAAGAAAGGTCTGTTCGTGAAAAAACGGGGAGTTGAAATCAGCGTAACCTTCAAAGAACCCCTAGAAATTGACTACGAAAAGAGCAGTCAAGAGATTCTAGATCAAATTATGGTGGCCATCGAACAAGCGGAAGATTTCCATCCTCCTAAAATGCGAGAGAATACTGAAAAGTCTAAATCAGAAATTTAAATCGCAGCTTAACTAACCTCCTTGCAAGCTTTTACGTCTTCATTCAGCGAAAGTCCGACCTATATGAACCATCGAAGGCAAAATGTTTCGAACTTTGTCCTTTACGCTCTTGATTTTTAAAGACTCATAATTAGGAATGTCATACAGAAAGTTATCAACCAAAGAGAAAGCGCTGTCCATCAATTTGGACAATTCCATCTATGGGGCATTTTCCGAAATTGGTGCCGGTCAAGAAGTTGCCAATAATTTCTTCCGTGTTGGTGGAGCGAGTGGAACCATTGCCATCAGTTTATCCGCCTACGACAAAGAAATTTCGGACTCCATCTACGGTGGTCACGAACGCTACGTCAGTGAATCGAGGCTCAATAAGATGCTGGACTTCGGATATAATGTCGTCCACAAAAAGCTTATCTCTCGTAGGAAAACGGCCAAGTTTTTCAACTTCGCTAACACTGTTTCTACCATCAACTATCAAAAAACTAACTCGTCTCACGGTTGGCTTGGGCTCCGCTTTCAACTTCGACCTGAAAGCGAACCCAATGAGTGTATTTTACATGTGAACTTGAACGATCACGAGGCCCGACTTCAGCAAGAAGCTTTGGGGATTATGGGAGTGAACTTGTTGTATGGCTGTCATTTTTATCACCACGACCCTGAATACCTTTTGAACTCACTCTTGGATGAGCTTTCCCGTGAGCGGATTGAAATTAATATGTTCCGCTTGAGTGGGCCAGACTTCAAGCATGTAGACAATCGCGTGATGGCTCTGAAGCTGGTAAAGAACGGCCTTACAGAAGCTGCGCTCTTTGGTCCTGACGGTGATGTACTTCAGCCCTCTGAAGAGCTCTACAAGAAAAACGTACTCGTTCTACGCGGACGTTTTCGTCCATTAACACATGTGAACCTAGATATGTATGATCGTGGTTTAGATCAGTTTGTAAAATGTGAAGGCGTTGAAAAAGAAGATATTAGAGCAATTTTTGAACTCACTTTAAAAGACCTTACAAACGACGGAACGATTGACGAGAAGGATTTTCTAGATCGAGTGGACATTCTGTGTTCCATGGGACACACGGTAATGATTTCAAATTACGTCAAGTACTACAAGGTTTGTCATTACCTCAGCCAGTTTACCAAGAACAAACGCATCGGTGTAATCCTTGGCATTTATAGCTTACAAACCATATTTGATGCGCGTTACTACGACAACTTGCATGGTGGAATCCTAGAAGCCTTCGGCCTTGGCTTCGGTGGAAATGTTAAGATCTTCGTGTACCCTTCTCAAATCCCTATGTCGGATGAGTTTTACACGACTAAGAACTTCGAGGTAGACGAAGGGTACAGCGGCTTGCTGGCCTATTTCATCGATAATAAGATGATTGTAGACATCGAAGACGTGAACATTGACAACTTGCACATCTACAGTGATAACGTCCTTTCTATGATTCGAAATGGAATGAAGGGATGGGAAGTATCTGTACCGAAAAAGGTTGCAAAAGCCATCAAGGAAAATCGTCTGTTTGATTATAAAGCTCCCGCCAAAGAAGTTGCGGATTCCTAGCTGAGCATAATAGCTCGGGTTGAGAAGGATGCCATTGAGGAGGAAGCGCGTGCAGCTAGAGCCGCAGCTATTTCGAAAAGACAGTCGAGCAACAACTCAAACTTTTACACCATATATGTAGACCCAGCTCAACGCGAGCGACTTGATAAAATCAAATTCGTTCACGACCTTGCCTCTCGATACCCCGAGGGTTTAACAGTTGAGTAAGAGAGTTTTGACCGAAAAGAGATTGAAGTACGCATCCTTATTGAAGGGAGCCGTGGTGCTAAGTCTAAAAAGGTCAGCCATGCCTGGGGTGGCAGATATTACTTCAAGAATAGAAAAGCCAGTTCCTCCTTTGTTTGGCACAAAGAAGCGAAGGGGTTTTTGGTTCTGGGTTCTAGGTTCCAGAGGGATACGGTATTTGGCCGCGGGATGGTTGATGGACGAATTGCATAATTCCGAATTCTCTCTATGCTCCATGCTCTAAATGGATATAAGCAAGAAACTCCACAATGGTCAATTCTCCCTCCAATCTCACTTATACTCTAGAGCCCTATCTCCTGCCCTACTTCAATCTCACGTGCACCTCCAGAAGCAAACAACTTCGCTGGATTATTCCCGCCTAAAAGGTGCTTGGCACCAAGGACCTCAATAAAACTCGACTCCCTAAGACCAAGCACTTTTTTCTCCGGGTTAGCTGCTAAGAATTCAGCCAAACGCTGATCTCTTGTCTCTCCACCATGTCCGGCAATGGTTTTATTGGTGTAATGCGGATTGATTTGGTAATCGATTAAGTGCAATCCATCAAAACTTACAGGCTCCACTATGGGCATGTCGTTGCTCGTATGCAAGCTTGGGCAAGCCAAGTTGCTCCCAGCACTCCAACCGACATATGGAGTGCCCTCTTCAACCCTCTTTCGAATCGGCAAAAGCAATCCGTTTACTTGAACCTCATTGAAGAGCTGAAAAGTGTTCCCGCCTCCCACAAGAATAGCCTTGGCTTTAGCCACAGCTTTAAATGGGTTCTTGGTGTGATGAATAGATGTGACTTCCTTGCC
>CAXAIH010000076.1:0-8793 GCA_963968755.1 uncultured Flavobacteriales bacterium | reverse complement strand
ACGCAATACATCCAGTTGCTGGCAGAATGCCAGGGCACATGAATGTTTTATTAGCCGAGGCAAATGTTCCTTATGATGAGGTTTTTGAACTTGATGAGATAAATAATGATTTTGCTAATTCAGACGTTGCTTTTGTTATTGGAGCCGTATTCTCAGCAATTGCAGGGAACATAGGTATGCGCATTGCTACTGACGCGAACGTTAGAACTACCCAAGCCGCAAGAACGAGCTTGATGCAAGCACTCAAGGTTTCATTTACTTCTGGAACAGTCATGGGACTTGGGGTTGCTGGTTTGGCAGTCTTTGGTCTGAGCGTAATTTTCGGACTACTTACCATGTCCTTCATGTCTGGAGGCTACGACTATATCATCATGACCATGGTTCTTGAATCATTGGCTGGTTTCTCCTTGGGAGCTGAATCTATTGCATTGTTTGCTCGTGTTGGAGGAGGCATTTATACTAAAGCCGCTGACGTTGGAGCCGACCTTGTTGGGAAAGTAGAAGCTGGAATTCCAGAGGATGACCCTAGAAACCCAGCCACGATTGCTGATAACGTTGGAGACAATGTAGGTGACGTAGCAGGTATGGGAGCAGATCTATTTGGTTCGTACGTCGCTACAATGCTTGCCGCCATGGTTCTTGGAAACTACGTTGTGAATGATCACTCAGGCGGTGCTGGAATGGACGATGCCTTTGGTGGTATTGGCCCTATCCTACTGCCAGTTTTAGTGGCGGGCCTAGGAATCATTTTCTCTATCATTGGAACGCTCGTCGTGAAAGTAAAAGACGACAACGCCAAAGAAGCTGAAGTTCAAAGAGCATTTAATATTGGAAACTGGGGATCAATCATCCTTACGGGAATCGCAACTTACTTTGTCATCAAGTGGATGTTACCAGACACATTGCAGATGTCCTTCTACGGCGAAGGAACAAAAGCAATCACCTCTAATGGAGTCTTCTTCGCGGTAATCGTAGGCCTCATCGTTGGTGGGTTGATCAGTTACCTTACTGAATACTATACAGCCATTGGCAAGAAACCTGTAAACACCATTATTCAGAACTCATCAACCGGAGCAGCCACAAACATCATCGCTGGCCTTTCTCAAGGGATGATGTCGACCTTTTTCCCCGTAATTCTTTTTGCTGCAGCCATTTGGGCCGCTTATGCATTCGCAGGTTTTTATGGAGTAGCTATAGCAGCTTCAGCCATGATGGCAACCACAGCTATGCAACTAGCCATTGACGCATTCGGCCCTATCGCTGATAATGCCGGTGGAATTGCTGAAATGAGCGAATTGCCGAGCGAGGTAAGAACTCGAACAGATATTTTGGATACGGTAGGAAACACAACTGCCGCTACAGGAAAAGGATTTGCAATTGCTTCTGCAGCACTTACTGCCTTAGCCTTGTTTGCAGCCTACGTAACCTTCACTGGAATTGACGGAATCAACATTTTTAAAGCTCCTGTATTATCTGCTCTTTTCGTTGGTGCGATGATTCCTGTGGTTTTCTCTGCCTTAGCAATGAGCGCAGTTGGTAAAGCGGCCATGGCCATGGTAAAAGAAGTTCGACGTCAGTTCAAAGAAATTCCTGGAATTATGGAAGGGAACGCTGAGCCGGAATACGACAAGTGTGTTGAAATTTCTACGGAAGCCTCTTTGAAAGAAATGATGCTACCTGGTCTTCTCACCATTGTAACTCCAATCGTAATCGCTTTTGCCACGAAGCTCTTTACAGGTGAAAGCCTGTTAGCTGCAGAAGTGCTAGGTGGTTATATGGCTGGCGTTACCGTTTCTGGGGTAATGTGGGCAATCTTCCAAAACAATGCTGGTGGCGCTTGGGACAATGCTAAGAAGTCATTTGAAGCAGGTGTTGAAATTGATGGAGTTATGGCCTATAAAGGTTCGGACGCGCACAAAGCTGCTGTCACTGGTGACACCGTTGGAGATCCTTTCAAGGATACTTCTGGCCCATCCATGAACATCCTTATCAAACTTACGTGCTTGGTTGGGTTGGTCATCGCTCCGATATTAGGTGATGTGCACAACACTATTGAGCAGGCACCTGTCGAGCAAGAAGAAAAGAGTATTGAAATCTCTGTAGAGAGTTCTGTTGACGAAGCAGCCGTTGAGGCAGCAACCTACGTCAACTAGAGATTCAAGAAATAGTAAAAAGAAAAGCCTTGGTTCGAAAGAACTGGGGTTTTTTTATGACTTCTCGCCTTGGAATAAACCGTGCACCTCAGCATCAATCATGCTGATGATTTTCCCAAGATCTTCGTTGTCATGTTTGAAGTTGTTCTCATTCACATCTATAATCATGAGGTTTCCCTTGTTATAGGTAGAGATCCAAGCTTCGTAGCGCTCATTCAATCTCTTGAGGTAATCCAAGCGAATGGCTTCTTCATACTCACGACCTCTTTGTTGAATCTGACTTACCAAGGTAGGCACAGACGCTCTCAAGTAAATCAAGATATCTGGAGGAGCGATAAAGCTTTCAATGAGATTAAAGAGAGAGAAGTAATTTTCGAAATCACGTGTAGTCATCAAACCCATGGCATGCAGGTTTGGCGCGAAGATGAAGGCATCTTCATAAATGGTGCGATCCTGAATCACGTCTTTACCACTTTGACGGATCTCAAGAATTTGGCTGAAGCGCGAATTCAAGAAATAAACTTGAAGGTTAAATGACCAGCGCTGCATGTCGTTATAGAAATCATTGAGATAGGGATTGTCGTCCACATCCTCAAATTGGGCATCCCACTTATAGTGCTTTGACAACAAACCTGTAAGCGTGGTTTTCCCTGACCCTATATTTCCTGCGATAGCTACGTGCATTCTTCCTCTAAATTTGGTTAACTAAAATAGTAATTGTCGAAGAGGAGCAGCCCGCAAGGGCCTACTAATTTGGGAAGGGGCTTGGAATAATTTTCAACATACCCTCTTTTACGATGAAGGCTTTGTTTTTGCGCATTCTGAATTGTTGTATCCCGTCTTCCTCGATGCGCAAATCTTCCAGCTCTGGCCGTCTCAATTCACGGCGAAACAAGACTCCCTTCTTCAGATAAAAAAGGTAGCCCGATTCAATTTGAAAATCTGAAATTCCTTCAATCGGAATTCGCTTGTAGAAGGCGCCGAAGATGTCAAATATAAACAGTCCCTTTACAGAGTCGGCTACATACAACCACTTTCCATCTTCTTGCATTTTAATTGGCTCCAAAGGGTCTCCAAGAATCTGTGTCAGATTACCGGTCTCAATAGCCACATCCAAGTTTTGATTAAGTCGGAACATGCCGAGATAAACTTTATCGTACACCCATAAGCCATTGTTATAGGAACCGCACACAACTGAAGATTGCTCCAAGCCTTTATCCTGCAAGTAAAGGTCATCAGATCTAGGCCCGAGTTTATTGTCAAGAAATGTAACAACCGAATTTCCTGGATAATGAATCAAAATCTTGTGCGGATTCGAAGCATCGATACCATTCAGGTAGCCCAAACTCTTGTTGCTGTATTGATTTAGGGTATCTCCATTTTCATTCAACTGACTTACTTGTTCGTCAATACCAAGGTAGATGTAGCCCAAATTATCCATTTCCAAGATGGCTTCCTGAGGAACAAGCACTGAACTTTGGGCAATACCTACAATAGGAAGAAGGAAAAGAAAGAAAGTTAGAAGGCGAAATTGGATGAAAGGAGGAAGGTGCATATTACGAATTCATCATGGCCAGAATATTATCCAGGTGCTCTCGAGTATTCGACAAACGGGGTACCTTGTTTTGACCTCCCACTCTATTCCGTGATTTTAACCAACCTAAAAAGGTGTCTTTTGGTGCCTTGTGAACGATGGGCAAATTCATATTCATATCGTGATAACGTTTGGCTTCATAATCAGAGTTCACCGATTTCAAGGCATTATCAAGGAGTTCGGTGAAGTATTCCATGCTTTCAGGTTCACGATAAAACTCAATGATCCATTCATGCCCCTGCCGGTCATCTTTAAAAAATGGAGCCGCGGAATAATCTCTAACCTCAGCACCAGTTTTCTCGCATGCAATGCGCAAACCCTCATCGGCATTATCGGCGATGAGCTCTTCTCCAAAAGCATTGATATAAAACTTCGTTCTACCACTAACACGAATTCTATACGGACTCAAATTGGTGAACTGAATGGTATCACCAAGCATATAGCGCCACAATCCTGCATTGGTTGAAATAACGAGCGCATAATTCTCGCCAATCTCAACTTCATCCAATCGAAGCGTTTTAGGAAATTTCTTTCCAAGTTCCGACATCGGCATGAACTCATAATACATCCCATAATCCAACATGAGAAGCATATCGTTTTCATCCTTTCCAAAATCGTCTTGAATTCCAAAAAAGCCTTCTGAAGCATTGTAGGTCTCAAGAAAAGTCACTTTATCAGAAGGGAAGAGCTCCTCGTATTGCTTCTTGTAAGGCTTAAAACTTACTCCACCATGAGCATACAATTCGAAGTTTGGCCATACTTCAAGCATGTTTTCTTTTCCCGAAATTTCAAGAATGCGCTTTAATAAGACCAAGTTCCAGGAAGGAACACCTGAAATATTGGTCACATTTTCTTTGGCACCAGCTTGTGCCATCAACTCAATCTTGTCCTCCCATTCAGGCATGAGTGCCACCGACTTTGAAGGAGTCCGGATGTATTCTACCCAATAAGGTAAGTTATCAATAATTATACTCGACAAATCACCGTAATAGGATTTAGACCGCTGACTGAAGGTGTTGAGATTTGTGCTGCCGCCAATCACCAAACCCTTTCCTGAGAAAAGCTTGGAATCTGGCTTTTCGTTGTAATAGATTGAAAGCAGGTCTTTCCCCCCTTTGTAGTGGCAATCCTCTAGAGAATCTTTACTTACCGGTATAAACTTGCTCTTATCGGAGGTGGTTCCAGAACTCTTCGCAAACCAGCGAATGCTTCCAGGCCAAAGAATGTTCTTCTCGCCGTGCTTTATGCGAAGGATGTACGACTTAAGGGATTCGTAGTCTTGGATTGGAACGCGTCGCATAAACTGGTCGTGCGATTTAAGTTCCTCAAAGCGGTACTTTCTTCCAAACTCGGTTCCTTTTGCTTGATCAAGAAGTTTGCAAAGCCAATCAGTTTGAACTTCAGAAGGATACTTTTTGAAAAGTTCAATTTGATGGATCCTTTTTTTGATGACCCATGAAACGATGGAATTAAGAATCTCCATTGACTAGATGCTAGAACACAAATATTGCGAAACAATCCAACAAAAAAGCCTTTCCCCAAATTCATGGGAAAAGGCTTTGAAAAATGTTGTTTTAAAATGAACCTATTTAATGATCATCTCATACGGCAAGCGCATTTGAATTCCTTGCATTTCGCGAAGCGACTTTATCTTCTCTACGTAAACAAAGTCATCCCCGAAGATCTGCTCACCAAAATATACTTGGGCTTGCGCATTAAACTCTTCTAGAATCGCTTTAAAAGGGTCTTTATCTTCTGGAAACACTCTGACTTTATAGTTTTCTAAAGTCGCTAACTGAGCTGCTGCAGCGATGGCATCATCCAAACCGCCTAGGCTGTCGACCAACTTACGATCTAGTGCATCTCGCCCAATCCAAACACGTCCACGTGCAAAGGAATCAACAAGTACTGGGTCTATACCGCGACCCTCAGACACCTTACTAATAAACGTATCATAAACACGCGTTATAGACTCATTCACGATTGCAGTTTCTTGTTCTCTTGCCGGACGCATCACGCTCAAGAAATCTGACTGAGCATTCGTACGTACCACGTCGAAGTTCACTCCCATTTTCTCCTGCATCAATTCTTGAATATTAGGAATGATCCCAATACCACCAATCGAACCAGTAATGGTATTTTCATCGGCGAATATCATGGCAGCACCACAGCTAATATAGTAACCACCCGAGGCGGCAACATCTCCCATACTAACCACAAATGGCTTTGATTCTTTAGCTTTCTGAGCTGCTCGCCACATAACATCTGAGGCCAGTGCACTTCCGCCACCAGAGTTTACACGCATCACAATGGCCTTCACGGTGGTATCCTTTTCTGCTGCTTCAATGGCCTTTACGATGCTCGCGGAACCCATTTGCCCCTGTTCTCCTGAACCGCTCACAATATTTCCACTGGCGAAGATCACACCAATTTTATCCTTGATTTTGTACGACTTTTCCTCTCCTTCAATGGCAACACGAGGCACCTTAGCATACTTAGAAAGGCTCACCAAATTGAGGTCGTCCTTCTTCTCTACTTCAACGGCGTCCATGAGTTGGGCGATTACCTCATCGCGAAAACTCAACTTATCAATTAGGCCATACTTCACAGCATCCTTAGGCTCACGAATAGTGATACTATCTGCCAAGGTATCAAGTTGCTCAACTGAAACACCGCGACTATTAGAAACGGTAGTGAGCCAATTTCCCCAAACTACATCAAGTAAACGCTGCATCTGTTCCCGATTTTCAGGACTCATCTTATCGTACATGAGGCTTTCTGCTGCGCTCTTATATTTATTGTCTGGACCTCGGAACACTTGAGCCTCGACCCCTACTTTATCAAGCATGTTTTTCAACATGGCTATTTCCATGTATAGGCCTTTCATGTCCATTTCCCCTTCTGGGTAAAGGTGTACTTGGTCTGCAGAACTCGCCAGGTAGTAACCGAACTGCGAGTATCCTTCAGAATAGGCATAAATGAATTTTCCAGATTCCTTAAAGGCATCCAGTGAATTTCTGATTTCCATGATGGTCGCCATTCCGGCTTGCAATCCACTGATATCGAGAAATATTCCTTTGATTTTTGGGTCAACCGATGCGTTATCAAGACTTTGAATTACATCGTCCAAGCCTATTTGAGACTTCACATCAAAGTTTTGAAAGTCAAAATTTTCGAATGGGTTGTCTACTGCGTGATCAACAATCTCTTTTCCCAGCGTTATTTGTAAAATGCTGTTTTCTTTGATTTCTGGTTTATCATCTGACATCGAGCCAAGGGCTGAGATAATCACGATAAAGAATATGCCCATGAAAATGAGCGCGACGAATAAGCCTAGAAATGAGGCGAAAAAGCTTTTTAAGAATCCCTTCATGTTAAGTAGTATTTATTTAAAGACAAATGTACTGGGCAAGCCGTGCTACTTCTGTCATTCTACACTAATGGAATTGTCCCTTGATAAATGGAACAAAATCAAGTATCAGCATCAATTTATATCGGCATAGGCGGCAATATGCCTGGAACAATGGAGGCGATTATTCGCTGCATATCCTCCTTAGCCGTCGCCTTTCAGGTAGAAGCGCAATCAAAATGGTACGCATCTAAGGCTTGGGGGAAGACAGATCAAGCTGATTTCATCAATTTGGTTGTGAGGGGACTAACTTCACTCACACCAAAAGAATTGATGCGTTTTCTTCTCGAATTAGAAATGGAATTGGGAAGAGACAGAGCAGACGCAGAACATTGGGGACCTCGATTAATTGACTTAGACATCTTATACTGGGAACACAAAACCTCTGTACATGCTGATGTTCTTCTTCCGCATCCCCAATTAAGGAATCGTTCATTCGCATTGATTCCTCTTTTAGAAATTGGGCCACACCTTACAAAAGAGGAATACTTTCGTAAAGTAAGCGCCGAGAAGCTTCAATCGTTTCGAAAAGAACTGAATGAAATCTCCCTTTGAATATTATACATACGTAGCCATTGAAGGCAATATTGGCTCTGGGAAAACAAGTCTTGCGCACTTGCTGAATGCCCATTTTGGGCAGGATCTCATTTTAGAAGAGTTTGAAGAGAACCCATACTTAGCACGCTTTTATAAGGATCCTGATCGTTTTGCGTTTCAGCTTGAACTGAACTTTTTAGCCGATCGTTATCGGCAATTCAAATCGCGCATCCCTGGCCCTTCTCTTTTCACCAACAGCCTCGTTAGCGACTACACCATTGATAAGTGCCTGATCTTCGCTCAGTCGAATTTAAAGGCCGAAGAATATCGCATGTACAGGAAAATACATCACATATTGACCAAAGGTTTACCTCGCCCCGACCTAACTATCTACTTGTATGCGACTCCCAAACGCTTGCTCGAAAACATCAAAAAACGGGGTCGAGGCTTTGAGAAAGACATTAAAACCGACTATTTGGAAAACCTGAACCATGCCTATCTCAAGTTTTTTCATGATCATCCCGAACAAACTGTACTCATATTGGAACTTGGGGAGCACGATTTCGTAGAGAACGAAGAAACTTTGAAGCAAATTGTAGAGATCTGTTCAAAAAAGCACGAAAAAGGGCTTCATCGAATCCCCCTATAACCCGAGATTTTATAAGGTTTTCGCAGGCTCCTAAAACTTTCTAATTCAAAAACTATTCGTTATTATTGCAGCTGATATTTAGTAAACGCATTATTTAGCGATTAAAGAAAACAACATTCAGATGAAAAAGTCAACCGCAGTAGTTGCCCTAGCCATTCTTTTAGCAAGCTGTAATCCACTCAGCAAAATGGCGAAGTATGCGGAATCCGTAAAATACAACGTAACTCCAAATCCATTGGAACTTCATGGCGATAGTGTAGCCGTTAGTTTAGATGGGAAATTTCCACCAAACTACTTTCACAAGCTAGCGACCGTTTCAGCGACGCCAAGCATGAAAAACGCCAATGGCGAGGTAGTAAAAAGCTTCGAGCCGATTAAGTTAATCGGGATTGATGTTGAAGGTGATGGTCAAAAAATTGACTTCACTAAAGGTGGAACCTTTACATATGAG
>CAXAIH010000075.1:0-8794 GCA_963968755.1 uncultured Flavobacteriales bacterium | reverse complement strand
GCGCTATATTGGCCATGCTAATTCACTTCAAGTTTAATACAAAGAACTAATTTCAAAGCTTCCAGTTTTCAGACTGGTAAATCAAAGATGCTCTACGATAACCACGGACGAAAAATAGACTACTTGCGCTTGGCTGTAACCGATCGATGCAACCTGCGTTGCTTCTATTGTATGCCTCACGAAGGCATTGATTTCGTGCCTCGTGAAGACCTCTTGAGCTATGAGGAGCTCCTTCGCTTGTGCAATGTCTTCACGGATTTAGGCATTCGTAAAATCCGCATCACTGGTGGCGAACCCTTCGTACGAAAAGGCATCGACAACTTCTTACGGGAACTCTCAAAAACCTCCGGACTTCAAGAATTAAACATCACCACCAACGGAAGCTTTACAGCGAATAAGATTAAGCTGATGGAAGAAATTGGTGTACGATCTGTGAATTTGAGTTTGGACACGCTCGACCGCGAACGCTTCAAGGCCATTACCAGGCGCGACTTATTTGACCAAGTGTTTGAGAGCTACCATGCTTTGCTTAATTCTTCCATGAATTTAAAAATCAACATGGTGGTGATGCAAGGCCGAAACATCGAGGACGTTTATCCTATGTTGGAGCTAAGCAAGGAGCACGATGTCTCTGTACGATTCATTGAGGAAATGCCATTCAATGGAAGCGAAGGTCAAGGCAATGAGAGCTTTTGGCCGATGAAAAAAATTCTTGAGCACATCTCTTCTGAATACGATATTAAGAAACTCGAAGACCCGGCATCATCCACCTCATACAATTATCAAATCAAGGGCTACAAAGGCAGTTTCGGCATCATTGCAGCTTACACAAGAACCTTCTGCGGTTCCTGCAACCGAATTCGACTCACTCCAAAAGGAGACCTTCGAACATGTCTTTATGGAAAAGGTGCGCTAAACTTTCGTGACCTAATGAGAGGTGGAGCCAGCGATGAAGATATCAAGAACACCTTGCTCGATGCGCTTGGGCGAAGAGCCAAAGATGGCTTTGAAGCTGAAAACGATCGTGGTATACTAAACCCGGCCTCTGAATCGATGGCCACCATTGGCGGCTAAATGATTGCTATAGAAGAAGCCTTAAAACTGGTACTAAAGGAGGCGCAAGATTTTGGCACCGAAGTGCTTGACCTTCAAGCCGCTTACGGTCGCATACTCCGCGAAGGCATTGCTGCAGATAGAGACTTCCCCCCATTTGACCGGGTCACCATGGATGGCATTGCCATCAATTCAAGCTCATTTCATACTGGTCAGCGGCAGTTCAAAGTAGAAGGAATTATTGCCGCGGGCAGCCCACAAGTAAAACTCGAAAATCCGGAGAATTGCCTCGAAGTAATGACTGGGGCAGTAATGCCAGAAGGCGCGGACTATGTCATTCGCTACGAGGACCTCAGCATAGCAGATGGAACCGCAAAAATTCTTCTTGCGGAACTTCCAAAGAAGCAAAATGTACACTACCAGGCTGAGGATTGCCAGGTAGGAAGCCGACTCCTGAATCCAGGGATTCGGATCTCTTCAGCTGAAATTGGAATTTTAGCGACAGTTGGCAAATTTGAAGTTGAGGTGAGTCGCGCGCCTGAGGTTCTAGTGTTGTCGAGCGGCGACGAGCTGGTTGAAATCAACCAAAGACCAAAGGCGCACCAATTGCGCAGAAGCAATGCCGATGTCTTGCAAAGTTTGCTTCAAGATTTTGGAGTTGTACTCGAGTCAAGACATTTAAAAGATGAGCTTGCCGACATTAAAAACCACTTGAGCGAAGCACTCAAAACCTACGACCTCATCTTGCTCAGCGGAGGTGTTTCCAAAGGGAAGTTTGACTTCATTCCTCAGGTGCTTGAAGAATTTGAGGTTGCTAAGCGTTTTCACCGCGTTGCTCAACGTCCGGGAAAACCATTCTGGTTTGGGGCACATCCCAATGGCTGTACCATTTTTGCTTTTCCCGGAAATCCCGTCTCCACCTTTGCCTGTGCTTTGATGTACTTAAGACCATTCTTACAAGTGGGCCTCAAAATTCAAACTAAAGATCAGCTCTATGCAGTACTAGAGGAAGATCTCATTTTTAATCCAGAGCTGACACTTTTTGCTCAAGTGAAACTGAGCTTCAACGCAGACTCTCAAATTAGCGCGAAACCACTTCCTGGAAATGGTTCCGGTGATTTACGAAGCCTTTCGGAAGCCGATGCATTCATGATTCTCCCCTCCTCTTCCTCAAGCTTCAAAGCCGGAGAGAGTTATCCCATTTTAAGCTTTCGGAAGTTTTATTGAATGCGAATCTCTGCTTGAAGCTTCTCTAATTCTTCAGGTGTATTTGCATTGCTCAATACCTTCGGGTCATGAACTTCAATTTCATGAATCTCGCTGTTGATCAAGGCCTTTCTTGGGCAGGAATATCCAAGGCAAAGAAACTCCAGCAAACGTGGATAAGCTCGTGGCTCCCATATGGTAATCAAGGGCTCAGGAAAGTCTGTTTCCGGGTTGTGAAAGCATGTCGCCATCTTATGAACATCACGTTGAGCAATCAAATGACTCAAGAGATTCTCATCTATGAGTGGAACATCTGTAGCCACCGTCAGCCATGCGGAGTTTGGATCTGAGCGAAACGCACTTAGAATACCACCATAAGGACCGAGACCTGAAAACGTATCTACCAGAAGAGGATAACTGCTTTCAAAATCCACTTTGGCTTCCCGCACGGAAATGAAAGTTTCGGAGCATAGTTTATTCAAGACATCGGCCATGTACTCCCGTTGAGCTTTGCCGTGATATTCAAAACCACCCTTATCAAATCCCATTCGAGTGCTTTTCCCACCGGCCAGCACAAGTCCCTTTAGGGCGGCTTGATTGCTTGGAAATTTCTCTTCAATTAAATCACGAATCGCCTCACGTTCGTCAAGTTTAAAGACTGGAATGGTAGTGAATTTCTCGAGTTTTTCCAGGTAGGAATAAGGTGCTTCGCGGTCGCAAAGTACAAAAGCCAGAACATTGGAAAGCCTAGCCATCTTCTTCAATAAAGAAGCTTCCTTCTTCGAATGAATAAACACAATTTGATGCTCGGCTATAGCGTGATTTCCATTGACAAAAACAAGGTCGCAGTCAGAGAACAATGAACGGCGACTGAAGTCCGTTCCTTTTCCCACAAAAGTGAGACTTAAGGCGGATTGCTCATCTACAAAAACAGACCTAAAGCTGCTTGTGATTTGCTTTTCCTCGTGACTGGAATCCACATAGGCAATTCGATGCGTTTGCTTCATCAAAGCAGCAAGGGCTTCTGTTTCTTCTTGAATGAGCGAACAAGGAGCTCCTAAAAAAGCAAGCTCATTCCAATGGAATTTACCTCCCGTCGGACGAATCAACTTGGTGTGTTTCTTATGCTTCTTGATAGTCACTTTTTCCACCTCTTTTTTCAATGAGTTTGGTTTCCACAATACGAATGTTATGTGAAAAACCCTTGCACATATCATAAATGGTTAGAGCAGCTACGCTGGCACCCGTTAGCGCTTCCATCTCGATTCCGGTTTTTCCCTCCACTGCCGCCGTACAGCGAATGTTTACACTTCGATCTTCCTCGATTTTAATGTCGACATCACACTTATCTAAGCCCAACGGATGACAAAGAGGTATGAGTTCGCTGGTTTTTTTGGCCGCCATAATTCCCGCGATGATTGCTGTTTGAAAAACAGGGCCTTTTTTCGTGTGAATCTCATCGTTTTCGAGGCGTTCCAAAATCGCTTCATCCAGAATCACTTTGCTCTGAGCAACAGCAATGCGTGTGCTAACAGCCTTCTCGCCTACATCCACCATTTGAGGTTCCCCGGAAGGAGTCAAATGCGAAAACTTCTTCTCCATTCGATTCTTAATTAACTTGCAAGTTACTACTCAGAGTTATGCCCCTGACAGAATTAGAACAAGAGCGTTACAGTCGTCCATTAAAACTACCCGGTTTTTCAATTGCGGTCCAAGAAAAGCTGAAATCAAGCAGAGTCTTAATTGTTGGTGCCGGCGGTTTGGGAATTCCTGTATTGCAATACCTCAGCTCAGCCGGCATCGGCACTATTGGCGTTCTCGACTTCGACAAAATTGAACTCAGCAATCTTCATCGTCAAGTGCTGTATTACACTCATGATGTAGGGAAGTTCAAATCGGAGATTGCCTGTGAAAAAGCAAGAGCCTTAAATTCGGAAATTGACTTACGCGAAATTCGGGATCGAATCACAGCTGCGAATGCCGAAGAAATCATTTCAGAGTACGATTTGATTGTTGATTGCACCGACAATTTCGAGACACGCTACCTAGTGAACGACGCTTGCGTGCTTCTGCAAAAGCCGCTCGTTTTCGGTTCGATCCATCAGTATGAAGGACAAGTGAGCGTTTTCAATATTCTTCAAGACGATGGGAGTTACAGCGCAAATTATCGCGACATTCTTTCAAATCCACCTTCTCAAGAACTTGTCCCGAATTGCGAAGAAGGCGGTTTGATGGGCAGCTTAGCCGGAATAATTGGTTCACTTATGGCGAATGAAAGCCTGAAGTTGATCAGCGGCTTGGGTGAATCGCTTGGGAACAAACTACTGACCTACGATTCTTCCTACAACGACTTTCGAACCTTCAAAATCAAGAAAGATCCAAACAACCCCTTAAATTCCGCATCTACAGATTTCCTGAAGAACTTCGACTACCTTAACTTTTGCGGTTTACAATCGACCGATTCCATCTCGATAAATGAGTTTATGGAGATGCAGAAATCATCTGCAGAATTCCAATTGATTGATGTGCGCGAGGCTTCTGAATACATGCAAGAAAACATGGAGGGGGAAAACATTCCATTGAGTTTATTGAGTGACAACTTCAACAAAATAGACCGAGACCTAAAGGTGGTCGTTCACTGCAAAGCTGGAGGAAGGAGTCGTAAGGCAATCGAGCTTTTGCGCACTCAATATAAGTTTGACAACTTGTTAAATCTAGAAGGCGGTATTGACGCTTGGAAAGAACATCAACTGAATTCAGAGATTGTCTAAATCTGAATCCCTAGAGCGTGCATAAGCACCAACCTTAAACCTACATAAGCGATTAGGACTGAAGTAAAGGTTCGAATCCACTTCAAGTTTAGTTTTCTATTAGTGAGGAAGGACCCCAGAAAACCTCCGAGAGCAACTGCTACAAACAATGGGACAATTCGTCCTGCTTCGAGCTCAAGACTATCAGAAACCAAGAGTCCGAACAAACCTGCGAGTGAATTAAAGAGAATAAACACAGAGGCCAGGGAGGCTATAGTACGCGCGTTTTTCCATCCCAAAAGATTTAGGCTTGGCGAGAGAAAGATGCCACCCCCAATTCCAACCAGTCCAGACAAAAATCCAATTCCAGATCCGAGAACACTGCTGCTCGAAGCAGATAATTCAACTTCCTTTTGACTCGTTTTAAATCCTTGAAGTATCATAAAGATTGCGGCTATGAGCAAGAAAACACCCAGAATCAAAAAAAATGCGCTCTCTGTAAACCGCAATTGTGCACCAAGAAATGCCGCCGGAATACTGAATAAGACAAATGGCCAAAACGACTTCCAATCAAATACTCTGTGCCGAATGAAAAGCAGAGTTCCGATGCTAACAACCACCACATTCAACACCAAGGAGGTACTTCTTATTTCATTAAAGTCGCTCAGGAAGATGCTCAAGATTGCGAGGTAACTGGAGCCTCCACCAAAGCCTATGGCCGAATACAAGAATGCAATTAGGAAGAAAATGATTGGCAAGTAGAACTCCATTGTTCAGCTGGGACTTTTGAGGTCTTCATTCCCTTTGCAGCCACATATTCAAGGACTGCATTTAGGCTCAGTCAAAAATATTCGTTTTTACCTAGAATATCCTTTTCGAATTTGTTGTCAAATCCTTTGAACGTCGCGAACTAAATCTAGTCGGCCAGTACTTTGTATGTTGGATCTTCAAGAACATTCACATCGATGATTTTCTCGGCGTTCTTCAACAGATCCCGGCAGTCGGGGCTTAGGTGTTTGAGATGAACCTTCTTTCCTGCTCGGAGGTATCTCTCTGTAAGTTTATTCAAGCTTTCAATTGCCGACATATCCACTACCCTACTCTCCGAGAAATCGATGATGACCTCATCTGGATCGTCTTCAACATCAAACTTTGAATTGAATACAGACACAGACCCAAAGAAGAGTGGACCATATATTTCGTAGTGCTTCACTCCATCTTCGTCCATAAACTTACGAGCGCGAATGCGTTTGGCATTGTCCCAAGCAAAGACCAATGCAGCGATAATAACACCGATGATAACCGCAAATGCGAGGTTGTGTAGGACTGCGGTAATCAGCGTTACAACTACCATCACGAAAATGTCCGACTTCGGCATTTTATTGAAGGTTTTAAAGCTTGCCCATTCAAAGGTTCCAATGGAAACCATAATCATAAGTCCTGTTAGGGCGGCCATTGGCATCTTCTCGATCAAGCCTGAACCAAACATGATGAAGACCAATAACATTACAGAAGCCACTATACCAGATAAACGTGCGCGTGCTCCCGAAGAGATGTTGATCAAACTTTGACCAATCATGGCGCATCCGCCCATCCCTGAGAATAGTCCAGAAAGAATGTTTGCCGTCCCTTGAGCTACCGCCTCTTTATTACCTCTACCGCGTGTTCCTGTCATTTCATCGATGATGTTCAGAGTCAACAAACTCTCGATTAATCCTACATTCGCCATAATACCAGCATAAGGCAAAATCAAGAGAAAGGTTTCTAGTGAGAAAGGAACTCTCGGAATGTGTAAAGGAGGAAAACCTCCCTTAATGGAAGCGATATCACCCACTGTTCTTGTGTCAATATCCAAGAAAACTACCAAGGCAAAAACAGCCAAAATGGCTGTTAGAGAAGCAGGAATCGCCTTGCTGAGTTTTGGGAGTCCCCAAATGATGAGCATGGTAAGTCCAACGAGAGCCAACAAAATATAGAGTGGGTTTCCTGTAAGCCAATTGCCATCTGCATCTTGAAATTGTTTGAGTTGAGAAGTGAAAATGATGATTGCCAAACCATTCACGAATCCGAAAATTACTGGGTGTGGAACAAGACGCATTAGCTTTCCAAGTTTCAGAAAGCCCGCCACCATTTGTATGACGCCAGCCAGGATTACTGTGGCAAAAATATATTCAGGTCCATGACTTTGAGCAAGTACCACAAGTACTACTGCCACCGCCCCTGTTGCTCCGGAAATCATTCCCGGTCGTCCGCCGAGAACGGAGGTTACCAAGCCCATAACAAAGGCGGCATACAATCCGGTAAGCGGAGACAATCCGGCAATTAAAGCGAAGGCCACAGCCTCCGGAATCAGAGCAAGCGCTACGGTTAGTCCGGATAGAATCTCGGTCTTGTAATGCACCTTTTGACTCAGGTCGAATAGATTCAGATATTTCCTCATGCGCTTCTTGGATACTTATGCATGAATCATTTAAGTGATTCAAGCGCGCGAAAGTAGGCTTCCTAAGCTTCTCATTCACCTTGTATCAAAGGTTTAATTGAAGTAAGCATTGTCTGGCAATTCAATCATGGTCTCAGCCTAAAGATCAACTGTGGGTCTACTTTTTTGGGGAGTTTAAAGAATTATCATAATTAGCAATTCAAGCTCATGAATATTAGCTGAAATAATTACTTTTGCCGCCTCCTTCGTCAGGCTCAGGATGACGGCTAATTTATAGCTGATTTACAAGTCTCCCGAGAAGGCAAAATTGAAGGCTAAGTTCTTACAGTTCGGGGTGTAGCGTAGCCCGGTCATCGCGCCTGCTTTGGGAGCAGGAGGTCGCAGGTTCGAATCCTGCCACCCCGACTAAAAAGGGATTGATTAATTTCAATTCCTTTTTTTTATTTAGTTTTTCATTACACCCTTTTTATAGCATTTAGTATAACTTATAAAGAAAAACCCTTAATCTCATCTAGAGAAAAAGGGTTTTATCAAAGTGATCGAGACAGGATTCGAACCTGTGACCGTCTGCTTAGAAGGCAGATGCTCTATCCAGCTGAGCTACTCGACCAGTTTCTACAGGGGTTAAGCTGTAAAAAAATGTGACGGCAAATGTAAATATTTTGGATTGACATTCCAAAACATAATAGCAAAGAAATAATAAGATTAAAACTTGATTAACCTACCTTCCTTTTTTTAGTGGAAACTTCATTCGGTAATCCACTTTAATGTTTCCTTTAGAAATATCCGAGAGTTTGCCCTTCAGCAAACGCTTTTTAATACCACTTAGGTAATCGGTAAATAATACGCCTTCGATGTGATCGTATTCATGTTGAATGATTCGTGCTTTTGTACCTTCATACTCTTCTTCCAAGGTGTTAAAACCCTCATCTTGATATTGTATGCGTATTTTAGGTTTTCGGCTAACGTCTTCACGAATATTTGGAATGGAAAGGCAACCTTCGTTAAAATTCCACTCCTCACCTTCTTCATCTAAAATCGTTGGATTGATAAACACTTTACGAAAGTCTTCCATATCTGGCTCATCTTCCGCAAAAGGACTACCATCAACAATAAATAGACGAATGCTTTTATTTATCTGAGGTGCAGCTAATCCTACTCCATTGGCTTCATACATGGTCTCAAACATATCTTCAATGAGTTTGTCTAATTGAGGATAATCTTGTGGTATTTCTACTGCTTTATTCTTCAATACAGCAGTACCGTAAGCTGCAATTGGTAAAATCATTACAGGAATTCTTGAATAATTTGCTCGATGCTAATCCGTTCTGCATCTGCTTGATAG
>CAXAIH010000074.1:0-8800 GCA_963968755.1 uncultured Flavobacteriales bacterium | reverse complement strand
GCTACAGATGCCGCCCTTCAGACCGACAGTTTAAATACAAAAGTGGCCGTGTATGAGCAGTACATTGCAAACCTGCAAGCAATCCTCAAAGGAGAACGACCCGAAGACCACAGTTTCCATGAAGTTGGGGAAGTGAATTACGACAGCATCCAATACGCAACCTCCAAGGAAGATTCTGCCTTGAGAGAAGAGGTGGAAAACAATGAGGCATACAATATTCTAAACCCAGAGGGTGCCGTATTGGAAGGAATCATTTTGCAGAGAGGCTATTTCTTCCCTCCAGTAAAAGGATTGGTATCGGCGAGTTTTAACCCAGGAAAAAAGCATTTTGGGGTCGATGTGGTTCCTTCTTCAAGCGAAGTGGTGAAGTCGGCCTTGGATGGAAAAGTCATCCTCTCAACCTGGTCCTACGAAACCGGGAATGTGTTGCAAATTCAACACAGCGACAATCTCGTGACGGTGTACAAACACAATTCGGTGTTACTCAAGGAAGTCGGCGAAGAAGTAGGTGCTGGAGAAGCAGTGGCCATCGTTGGAAATTCAGGGGAACTCACCACGGGACCCCATCTCCACTTTGAAATTTGGCACAAGGGGAATCCACTTAACCCAGAAGATTACATCGCATTTTAATGGCTGAAGTTGTTGTGTATACGGATGGTTCCGCGAAGGGGAATCCAGGACCTGGTGGTTATGGAGTGGTCATGATGTATGGAAAACACCGCCTGGAATTGGCAGAAGGTTTTCGGAAAACCACCAATAATAGGATGGAACTTCTGGCGGTTATCATCGCTTTGGAACGGCTCAAGAAAGAGGGAACTCCTGTAATCGTGTATTCAGATTCGAAATACGTGGTGGATGCAGTTCAAAAGGGCTGGCTATTTTCTTGGGAGAAAAAGAACTACGCCAAAAAGAAGAACGTGGATTTGTGGCAGCGCTTCTTGCGGATCTACCGAAAACACCAAGTAAGATTTCAATGGGTAAAAGGTCACGCGAACATTCCCGAGAACGAACGATGCGATGAACTTGCTGTTGGAGCCGCAGAGTCCTCAGATTTGAAAATCGACGGGGCTTATGAGGCAGGAAATTAACGGAGTAAAACCTTAATCCGGTCGTCGGTTTCATTCGCGCGAGCTTGATTCAAAGCCTCCCGAATGTAAGTCGTCATATAAGCTCCAAGCTTCTTCTTATTTTGAAGGTCGTCGATGCCATCGGAATGACCTTCAACTTCAGCATCAATGTATAAATCGAATTGCTCCCTATACATGGCGTGCATACCTTTTAGGCCCTCAACAGCAAGCACTTTGTACCACCATTCTTCAGCCTCTAAAAGATATTGGACCAGATAGTCTGCACCTCTTTTTTGGACTTCGGGCTTCTCCCCATTTAGGAGGAATTCTACGTAGTAGCTGAGAAGTTCGTAGCGTTCCGCATTGCGCCGTTTTTTCAATACGTCAAGAAAAAAGGACTCTTCTGAAGGGTCGCCATCAACACTAAAGATGAACGCAACAGCTGAAAGCTCCTCAATGTATTTTGAGTTTTTCTTCTTTTCAGCTAATTCAATGGCTAAGTCAAAACCCACCTCCATCAGCGCTGTGAGCCCTGCTTCAGCAACCATCAGAGAAGGATCGTAAACGGTGCGTTCTAGGTTCTTTGACGACATACGGTCAACGTAAAACTGCATGGCTGCGGAGATGCTGTTCGTTCGAACTTCGCTGCTAGGCCCTGTCATCATGAGCATTTCCAGTTTATCTTTTAGATCGTACACGTGACAGACATGAGAGTCAAGCATCATGACGATGCTTGCCAGCAATTTGTTGTCTTTCGATTCGAGCAAGTCAAGAACATCCGAAATGGGAGCGGAAGCGTCTGCTGCATTTTTTAGCATCCCCGCCGAGGCAATCAATTTTGCGCGATATCCTTCACTATGCTTCAGGAGCAGTTTATACTCTTCGTATGATTTCTGTTCTTGAATGAGGCCCGGTAGAACTCCCTCAGGGTCCAAATGCACGTATGTAGCCTTGCCTTCGATGCTGAAACCGAAGGACTGACTAGGCTCAGTGATTCGAATTCGTTCATAGCTTTTTTCACCTTGTTCTGTAAGAATTTCCAAGCCAATAGGTAGGTCAAAGGCATTCTTTCCCTTTTCTTGAACTTGCTCTACTATCAGTGTTAACTCTTTTGCATTTTGACTCCATTTATACTCTAGAACAGGGTGCGCTTCCGCTAAGAAATAGTCGTTGAAGAACCAATTTAAATCAAGCCCCGAGTATTCCTCAAGGGCGATTCTCAAGTCATGAATTTCAACGCTTTTAAAGGCGTGTTTTGTCAAGTAATGATTTAAACCACCAAAGAAAACCTCGTCTCCCAGAACCCAGCGCAAGTAATGCAGAACGAGTGCTCCTTTGTCGTAGCTGTGGTGGTCGAACATTTCGTCCCGCTTTTCATAGCGATAGTGAATCACTGGGTGTGTTTTTTTGTCAGATTCGTAGAGGTAAGAATCAAGAAAATCTTCGAAGTAGGCATCGGCATCGTCCTTACCGTAAGCGGCTTCTCTCCAGAGGTATTCTCCGTAGGAGGCAAAACCTTCATTCAGGGTGAGGTTCGACCAGCTTTCGCAAGTGAGCAAGTCGCCGAACCAATGATGAAAAAGTTCGTGAGCAATAATGTCCTCATTGTCTCCATCAATTCGTTGTCGTTGGTCTTGATACAAGAAGTCTCCCAGCAATACCGCTCCGGTATTTTCCATGGCTCCTGAAACATAGTCGCGGCCAACAACTTGGTCGTATTTCGACCATGGATATGGGTAATCTAATATTTCACCGAAGGTTTCAATCATCTTTGGCGTTTTCCCAAAAATCCCTTTGGCTTGGTCAATCCACTCCTTCTCAACTACATATCCGATGGGGAGTTCCGAGTTAGGCTCCTGGTATCGCTCAAATGGACCTACGGCAAGCATCACCAAATAGGGAGCAATGGCTTGTTTCATGGACCAAAAATCTTTTCGCTTTCCATTGGGTAAGCTCTCCTGAAAATCTAAGTCTCCATTTGATAAGCTGACCATACTGCTGTCCAAAAGAATGGAGAGGTCGACGGTCATACGTTCATTGGGCCGATCGATGGTAGGAAACCAAACCGAGTTCGCTTGGGTCTGTCCCTGGGTCCAAGCTTGCCTAGGAATCAAGGGGTCGGATTCATCTGAATTAATGAAATAAAAGCCTTTGTCGTTGCCGATGGCTGCATTCTTTTTGTTGTCCGCTAGAGAAGGTCGGGCTGTATACTTTACCTCTAGCTCAAGGGTGTCACCAAAGGTAATTGCGCTATCTAATTGAATGCTGAGCGTGCTGTCTGAGCTCTCAAATTTTACCTTATGGCCATCGACGTCCACCGATTGAATCAACATGTACTTAGCGTCAAGTACAATTAAATTCAGCGGATTCCGATAGCTGCCAAGCTTGATTTTCGCTCGCCCCATGATTTCCTCTTTTTCCCAATTCAATTCTAGGTCGAGGCTGGCATGATATACATCGACGATTCGAGGTGCCGAGGCTTTGTAGCTAGGGTCAGCTTCCATTTTTAGAAGAACCTCAGGTAGGCTTGGAGCGCTAATGGGTTCGGGGCTTTTGCAAGAAGCGAAAGGAAGGAGAATGAGCAGAAAAATCAATGAGCGTCCCATGCGAGCAAATTAAATCATTCTTCGAAGAGTTGAGGGCGGGAAAAATGAATTACTGAGGTGAAATGCAAGAGTCTATAAATGGGCTGCCTATATTTGCCGCATGCTGAAAGTCAGTGGAAAAAAGGTATACGAGTTTGATGATTCAGAGGATAAACTTAACTTCGTTCAATTAGGAGAAGATCGTTTTCATCTCCTATTGGATGGAAAGTCCTTTTCTGTGGAACTCCTGAAAAGGGAAAGCAACACGAAGGAGTTTGTCTTCAAGGTGAACAATCGAATTTATAAGCTCAAGGCCCAGAACGAGATTGACCTCTTGTTAGAGAAACTTGGAATGGAGCGATCTGTTGCCACTGAAGTAAGCGACTTAAAAGCCCCAATGCCGGGTCTAGTTCTGAGCCTCGAAGTAGAGGAAGGCCAAGAAGTAAAAAAGGGAGATGCCTTGATGATTCTCGAAGCCATGAAAATGGAGAATGTGATTAAATCACCAGCTGACCTCGTGATAAAAGAGATCAAATGCAGTCAATCTGAGGCTGTGGAAAAAGGCCAAGTCCTAATGATATTCGGAGCTGAGCCTTATTTAGAATAATTCTAAATAACTTTGCACTCCGCAAACCATTTGAACATTTAATTGTTATTCCATTATGATCACTGTTAGCGAGTCTGCCAAGGAGGAAGTTATACGATTGATGAGCGAAGACAAAGTCCCAGCCAACAGCTTTATTCGAGTAGGAGTAAAAGGTGGAGGATGCTCTGGACTGAGCTACGAAATGGACTTCGATGTAGAGACAAAAGAAGAGGACAAAGTCTTTGAAGACAAGGGCGTTAAGATTGTTGTCGACAAAAAGAGTTTCCTCTATCTCATCGGAACAGAACTGGAATACTCAGGTGGGCTGAACGGAAGTGGTTTTGTTTTTCATAATCCCAACGCATCCAGAACCTGTGGTTGCGGAGAGAGTTTCTCAATCTGATTTTATGGCGTCTGATTACACAGAAGAACAACTTGCGGAAGACCTCAAGTCGAAGGAATACAAATACGGTTTCGTCACAGAGATAGATTCAGATAAAGCACCAATCGGGCTCAATGAAGATATCATTCGATTGATTTCAAGCAAGAAGAATGAACCAGAATGGATGCTTGAGTTCAGACTGAAGGCCTACCAGCAATGGTTGGAGATGAGGGAGCCTACCTGGGCTCACGTCAATTATCCCAAGATCGATTTTCAAAACATCTTTTACTACTCAGCCCCCAAACCGAAGAAGCAATACGACAGCCTTGATGAGGTAGATCCGGAGCTTCTCGATACATTTAAGAAACTCGGTATTTCACTCGAAGAGCAAAAGAGGCTTACGGGCGTGGCCGTTGATGTTGTGATGGATTCTGTTTCCGTTAAAACCACCTTCACCGAAAAACTCGCAGAGCTTGGAATCATTTTCTGCTCAATGTCGGACGCGATTCAAGAACACCCAGAGCTGATCAAGGAACACCTTGCCTCCGTGGTTCCCGTTCAAGACAATTATTATGCAGCCTTAAACTCTGCAGTATTCACCGACGGATCTTTTTGTTACATCCCAAAGGGCGTCCGCTGCCCGATGGAACTCAGCACCTACTTCCGAATCAACGAAGCAAACACCGGTCAATTTGAGCGGACATTGTTAGTGGCCGAAGAAGGAAGTTATGTGAGCTACCTTGAAGGTTGTACAGCGCCCATTCGCGATGAAAACCAACTTCATGCTGCAGTGGTTGAATTGAAAGCGGCCAAAGACGCAGAGATCAAATACTCCACCGTTCAGAACTGGTATCCAGGAGATGAGAACGGAAAGGGCGGGATTTACAACTTCGTTACCAAACGCGGCTTGTGTGAAGGTGATGGATCAAAGATTTCATGGACCCAAGTAGAAACAGGCTCAGCAATTACATGGAAGTATCCTTCATGCGTTTTGAAAGGAAACAATTCTGTTGGTGAGTTTTATTCTGTAGCGGTTACGAACAACATGCAACAGGCCGACACCGGTACGAAGATGATGCACATCGGAAAGAACACCAAAAGCACCATCATCTCAAAAGGGATTTCTGCAGGCCGCAGTCAAAACTCTTACCGTGGCTTAGTCCGCGTTGGAAAGGGTGCCAAAGGAGCGCGAAACTTTTCACAGTGTGACTCACTCTTACTGGGCGACCAGTGTGGTGCTCACACATTCCCATACATCGAAGTAGAAAATCAAACGGCAAAGGTTGAGCATGAAGCCACAACTTCAAAAATTGGGGAGGATCAAATTTTTTATTGCAATCAGAGAGGAATCGATACAGAGAAAGCGATTGCCTTGATAGTAAATGGATATGCCAAAGAAGTATTGAATAAGTTGCCGATGGAGTTTGCGGTGGAAGCCCAAAAATTATTGGCTATTAGTCTTGAAGGAAGCGTAGGATAATGTTAGAAATCAATAATTTACAAGCCCGAATCGAGGGAAAAGAAATTCTTCGCGGGATCAATTTATCGATCAAACTTGGGGAAGTTCACGCCATTATGGGGCCGAACGGATCTGGGAAAAGCACCTTGGCATCTGTACTTGCAGGAAGAGAGGATTATGAGGTTACTGGCGGAAGTGTTGACTTCGACGGTACGGACTTATTGGATCTGAACCCTGAAGACCGAGCGCGAGAAGGACTTTTCCTAGCCTTTCAGTATCCAGTTGAAATTCCGGGAGTGAGCAATGTGAATTTCATGAAGACTGCGGTCAATCAAATTCGGGAATACAAAGGTCTCGAACCAATGGCCGCAAAGGATTTCCTTAAGCTCGTTCGAGAACGAAAAGACTTGGTTGAGCTTCCTTCAGACTTAGCGCAGCGTTCCGTAAATGAAGGTTTCTCTGGAGGAGAAAAAAAGCGAAACGAGATTTTTCAAATGGCGATGCTAGAGCCGAAGCTTTCCATTTTGGATGAGACTGACTCAGGTCTCGACATCGACGCACTTCGCGTGGTAGCCAATGGAGTGAACAAACTGCGTTCTTCCAAAAACGCAACTCTCGTCATTACCCACTATCAGCGACTTCTCGATTACATTGTGCCAGACTATGTGCACGTATTGTATCAAGGAAAAATCATCCGCAGCGGTGGAAAAGAGCTGGCACTGGAGTTGGAAGAGCGCGGCTATGACTGGATTAAAGAAGGCGTTGAGGCATGAGGAGTCGACTGCTAGAACAAAAAGCAGATTTCTTACGAGAGATCGATCAAAATCTGAATGGTGCGAACCGAAAGGATTTTGCAAAGCTTAGGTCTTCAGGAGAAGAAACGCTTTCGAAGCTGTTGCCTCCAACTACCAAAGAGGAATATTGGAAATATACCAAGGTGAACAAGCTGATGAAAGGCAGCTATGCCCCGAATCAGAGTGTGAAGCTTGAACTTCTGGGTAAATCGGATGAACACAACTTCATTCAAACTTGGGAAGATGTCCCTTCGGACACCCTGAGTTCTTTGCCTGAACTTGGCGCATCTGACCGCAGAAAAGAGCATTTTTTCGACGCTTTGAATGCGGCAAGATTTAGCGATGGTTTTTGTGCCTTTTCGTCTGGAGAAGCTAGATTTGAGATTACTGAAAATTTCACAGAGGCGGGAACGGTAAGCCAAAAACGCAATTTGATTGTGGTTAAAAAAGGTGCGAAACTCGTCTTGGTTCATCGCCTTACAGGAAGTGCGCAAGGAGCTTTTTCGAATAACCTAAGCGAAATTGTTGTTGAAGAAGGTGCCCATTTTGAGTATGTCCTGCTTCAAGATGTAGAAGGGCTCAATCAAATTGGCACCATGTACATCTATCAGAAATCCAATTCTATCGTTCGATTTCATACCGCGAGTTTGGCCGGAGACCTCAACCGGAATAACCTCAACTTTCGAGTAGATGGCGAGAACTGTGAAACCTACTTGGATGGCATTAGCCTTGGGAAGGGTTCAGAGCATATCGACCATCACACCATCGTAGATCACGAGCAACCGCATTGCATGAGCTCAGAGAACTACAAAGGCATTTTTTACGATTCATCACGAGGTGTGTTCAATGGAAAGGTATTTGTGAGGCAGCTGGCCCAGAAAACAAATGCATTCCAGTCGAATCAGAACATTCTGATGAGCGACAATTCGACGGTAGACTCTAAACCTGAATTGGAGATTTACGCCGATGATGTAAAATGCAGTCATGGCTCTACAACAGGCCAATTTGATGAGGAGGCGGTTTTTTACCTGCGCTCTAGGGGAATAGGTGAAGATGCCGCAAGAAGATTATTGGTTCAAGCCTTCCTAGCTGAGCTTACAGAAGCCATTAAAGACGAAGCTGCTCGTGAAGAGATTCTCGGTCTTTTGGATGAAAAAATTGGAGCGGAATGAGTGCTAAAAGGATGGCCGAAATTCGTGCCGACTTCCCAATTCTAACAAGGAAAGTTCACGCCCAAGATCTGGTGTATTTTGACAATGCTGCTTCGGCCCAAAAGCCCAGTCAAGTAATTGATTGCATTTCTCATTACTACCTTGAACAGCACGCCAATGTGCACCGAGGAGTGCATGCCTTAAGCCAAGAAGCGACGGATGCTTTTGAAGCAGCTAGAAGAAAAATAGCCGATTTTTTCGGAGCTTCTTCAGACAGAGAAATAATTTTTACGACAGGCACAACTCAGGGAATCAACCTAGTGGCGAGTTCATTGGGCAAAATGCTTGAGAAAGGTTCTGAGATTGTCATCACACAAATGGAACACCATTCCAATATGGTTCCATGGCAGATGATGTGCGAAGATCGTGGAATGACTTTGCGCGTGGTTCCCATTGATGAGCGTGGACAAATTAATATGGAGACCTTTGAAAACACCTTGAGTTCAAAGACCAAACTCGTGGCTGTTAATCATGTGAGCAACAGCCTAGGAACCATTAATCCGGCAGAAGATATTATTCGACTTGCGAAATCTGTGGGTGCCTTAGTAATGATTGATGGAGCTCAGTCAGCGCCGCATATGAAGCTCAACTTGAAGGAGCTTGGGGCTGATTTTTATGCGGTTTCCGGGCATAAGATTTTTGGCCCTACCGGTACAGGTTTTCTTTACGGAAAAGAAGAAGTTTTAGGTGAAATGCCTCCCTTCATGGCCGGTGGT
>CAXAIH010000073.1:0-8828 GCA_963968755.1 uncultured Flavobacteriales bacterium | reverse complement strand
GTTGTGCGGTCTGTCGTAATTGGCTGCATAGGAATTGCCGTTGTTGATTTCAGGAACATCGCGTATGCTTCTTGAAAGCGTGTAGCTGATCCATCCCGTTAAATCACCGGTTTGTTTTCGAATAAAGAATTCAGCTCCGCAGGAAGTTGCAGCTCCAGCTCTCACCTCGCCTTCGAGCAGTGGATTAAAAATCAATTGGGCGAAATCTCTAAAATCGATTTGATTTTGGACTGCCTTATAGTAAACTTCAATGCTGGTCTCGAAGGTGTTTTTCGCAAAATTCCTGAAGTAACCCAAAGCCACCTGATCGGCTCTTTGAGGTTTGATGTTCGGACTACTTGGCATCCACACATCAATAGGAGCGGCTGAAGTGGAGTTGCTCGCAAGGTGCATATATTGGTTCATGCGGTTATAAGAAGCTTTTAAGGAACTCACGTCGTTCAGCGTAAACTTCACACCTAAGCGAGGCTCGAACCCCATGTAGGTGTTGTAAATCTCGCCGGAAGGATATGCCGTGTAGCCATTTCCAGGAATCGTATCGTAGTTCTGATCAAAGTTGAATAAGGTGTCGGTACCAACGTTCGAGAAAGAAGAGAAACGCAATCCATACAGTACACTCCATCGTCCGCCTAGTTTCTGCTCATTGCTCACATATACTCCGTTCTCCCATGCAAATCGATCGAAGATTTTAAACTCATTAAAGGAATCGTTGGAATCAGCTGGCGTAAAGGTGGCCGGGGAAAAGGTGTGAAAAGTGCTTTGAAATCCAAACTTGATGGTGTTCTTGTTGTTGGCGTAGTAGGTATAATCGTTTTTCAGACTGATATTCTGAATCTTCGATGTCCAATCAAAAGCTGAGGCACCTTCCGGAATTCCAAGGAGGTAATCGAAGGTGCTGTAGATTCCAGTTAAGTTCGAGAAGAGCTTGTCGCCAAAGATGTGGTTCCAGCGTCCGGTAAAGGTTCTGTTTCCCCAGCCCAAGCGGAACAAATTGGAAACACCCAAAATATCTCGACCTGTGTAGGCACTCAAATAAATCCGGTTGTTGTCGTTCAACGACACATTCACTTTCCCGTTCAAGTCATAGAAAAAGAGTTGACTCTGCTTCAATCCTTCATTGCCACTCAAGGGCAAGAAAAGATCGGCGTAACTTCTTCTACCAGAAACGATGAACGAAGCGCGATCTTTAACAATTGGTCCTTCAAGTGTCAATCGACTTGAAATGATTCCGATACCACCAGCTCCTGCGAATTTTTTGCTGTTCCCATCTTTCATGCGGACATCCAATACCGATGAAAGTCTACCTCCGTATTCCGCTGGAATTCCACCCTTATACAACTGCGCATCCTTGATAGCATCTTGATTAAAGACAGAGAAGAATCCAAGTAAGTGACTGGCATTGTATACGAAGGCTTCGTCGAGGAGAATGAGATTTTGATCGGACGCTCCACCGCGCACAAAAAAGCCGGTGCTACCTTCTCCCCCATTCTGAACTCCAGGCAAAAGCTGAATGGCTCGCAGAACATCCACCTCTCCTAGCAGTGCAGGAATCTTTTTGATGGTTTCCATTTTCATATTCACCACGGACATCTCCACCGACTCTAAATTTTTGTTGGAGGCTTCACCTGTAATCACGACTTCCTGAAGCACCTCGGAATTTACCTCCATCTCCACATCCAGGCGGATGTTTTTCGTGAGTTCTATCTTCTTGATGAGCGGTTGAAAACCAACAAAGGAGTATACCAGGTCGTAGGTCCCAGCTGGAAGTGTTAAAGAGTAAAATCCGTAGATGTTCGCACTAACACCGCTGGTAGTCGCCCTGTCGTAGACAGTGGCCCCAATAAGGCCCTCTCCGTTGGCGGCATCTTGAATATTTCCAGAAATGGTAAAATTCTGGGCGCTGACCTGAAGGGGGAAAATCAAAGGAAGGAACAGCAGAAGAAGTCTTCTCATGGCGATTGCTTGGGCTGCAAAATTAAAGGAGCTTGGTCTCAAAATTTGTCTTTTGTATCAACGGCAAGATTCAATGGTCGAACGACTTTTCTCTATGACATGATGACCTTGAAAAACCCCTAGTACTTAGGTCAAAAAAACGATGGAAGGCATATAATGTTCAAACATGAAACAGGGATTTTTAGGCGAAGCTTAGCCATCCTTGTGGCAATATTTTTTTCGGACTGTTGTTTATAAGCCGGTTGGATAGTTCATGATGTTAAAAAAAGCATAAGGCCTGGACAGCCGCGAGCTTCAAACGTATATTTGCTTCTAACTTTAAGTTAATGAAAAAAATTCTTCTCCTGGGCTTGACCCTCATTATTACTCTCCAACTTTCCGCTCAGCAAAAAGAACTTGAAGATCAAGTTGAAAAAATGAATTCCCTGCTCGAAATGGTGAGCACCTTTTACGTCGACACACCGGGAATGGAGAAGCTCGTAGAAGACGCCATTGTAGGATTACTCGAAGATTTAGATCCGCACAGCGCTTACATTTCTAGCAAAGAAGTAAAGAAGATGAACGAACCACTTGTGGGTGAGTTCGAAGGCATCGGCGTTCAATTCAACATTCACGAAGACACCATTTTGGTTGTTTCTCCAATTACGGGTGGCCCATCTGAACTCCTTGGAATAATTTCTGGCGACAAGATCATCACCATCGATGGAGATACGGTTGCAGGTGTTGGTTTCAAGAATTCTGATGTTCAGAAAAGTCTTCGCGGAAAGAAAGGGACCAAAGTAACCGTGGGCATCAAACGAAGTGGTTTGGTAGAACTGATGTCTTTTGAAATTACGCGGGACAAAATTCCAATTTACAGTGTGGATGCTGGCTTTATGATCAACCAAGAGATTGGACTCATCAAAATCAACCGCTTTGCTCAAAAGACGGTTGAGGAATACACCAACTACTTAAACCAGTTGAAGGCTCAAGGAATGAAGAGTCTGATTCTCGACCTAAGAGGAAACAGCGGGGGATACTTAAATACCGCCATCAGTTTGGCAGATCAGTTTCTCGACAACAATAAGATGATTGTGTATACCGAAGGAAGAAGCTTCCCGCGTCGTGAGCACAAAGCAAGTCCAAGAGGAAATTTCCAAAAAGGAAAAGTCATCGTGCTTATTGATGCTGGCTCAGCCTCTGCAAGTGAGATTCTTTCTGGAGCTATTCAAGATTGGGACAGAGGTTTGATTATTGGACGTCGCTCCTTCGGAAAAGGCCTAGTTCAAAAACCATTTGGCTTACCAGATCGCTCACAAATACGACTCACCATTTCGCGTTACTACACTCCTTCTGGAAGATCGATTCAGCGTCCTTATGGAAAAGGAACAGACGCCTACTACGATGAATTGAGTGCACGTTACGGGCAAGAAGTTTTCTCAAGCTATGAGATTGATTTTGCAGATTCACTTAAGTACAAAACCGAAAACGGACGCGCCGTATATGGCGGTGGTGGCATTATGCCAGACCTCTACGTGGGCATCGACACCACAGAACGCAGCGACTATTACGTGGATTTGCTTCGAAAAGGAATCTTCAACAGCTACAGCCTAGACTACATCGACGGAAAGCGACAAGAAATCAGCACCAGCTATGCCGACGTTGCACAATTCAAGAAAGAATTTGCCATAAAACCAGTAGTTGAAGAACTCATCGAAGCTGGTGTTGCCAGAGGAATTGAGTTCGACGAAGAGCAATTTAAGACTTCCGAAAAGTTGATTGGAAATCTACTTATGGCATACATAGCTCGTGGCGTTTGGGACAATTCGGCCTTTTATTCAGTGACCGCTGATGTTGACCCCGTTATTGCCCGTGCAGTTGAAGCCATGGAAGACAAATTGTTTAAGAAATATAAACTGAACTACCGTTAATTACATTTGCCCAACAAACAATAGACCATGAATACTGATATCAAAGAAATCATCAAACTATCCCTTCTCGGAGTAATTACCCTAACTGTTGTGTACGCTACTTTCCTCAAGAAAGAAAAAAGACGCGTTGGCCAGAACTCATACAGCAACTATCAAACAAGTAGCCAACCCAACACCAATGCCAACCCGAGCAATTCCTATTTCGGACCTGAAGAGGACTTGAACGTTACCACAACAATCAACCGGAACGAAGCCATTGACGCAACTCCACAGGCACTTGATATTCCAGCTACCGACGTAAGCTTCAACGAGTCGAACTGGGACTTTGGAACTGTAGAACAAAACACGGAGAATCTTCACGTTTTTGCCTTCACGAACACAGGTACCAATCCTCTGATCATCGAAAATGCAGAAGGAAGCTGTGGATGTACAGTTCCTGAATATCCACGTGAGCCAATTCCTCCAGGTGGAAGTGGTGAGATTAAGGTGAAGTACAGCCCAGGCCAGCAAGCTGGCGCTCAAAACAAAACGGTGAGCATCACAGCAAATACGCCTGACCGCGTTACAACCTTGAGCATCTCTGCGAACGTAGTTACGCCAGGCGCAGGATCTTTATGATTCCTCCAATTCACAAAAGACTTTCCTCCTTGCTTCGGCTTGGAGGATTTTTTTTGCTTATAGGTATAGCTCAATCGAGCTCTGCCCAATTGGTGAATTGGAACAAACCCTTTCAAATTGGTGAATCCATCAGCTACGACATTAAGTACAACTGGGGTTTCATCTGGCTCGAGGCAGGTACCGTGAACTTCAGTGTGAATCTCGGCGAGCATTTAGAGGAACCCGTTTTTCAGTTTGATAGTTATGGGACCACCTATAAAAAGTACGATTGGATTTATAAGGTGCGGGACACCTACCAAGCTCTTGCGGACACCTCCAGGCTCAGTCCACGTAGGTTCAAACGAGATGTTCAAGAAGGAAGAACCATCTATAGTGAGCAGGTTCACTTTAATCATGAATTGAACAAAGCTTTCAACTTTTATAAAAAGCCCAAGAAGGAGCTCAGACAGGATACGGTGGGTCTTGTGGACGATGTGTACGACGTGCTCAGTATGATCTACTTTGCCCGTTGCATCGAATGGAATGAATACTCAGTTGGAGAGAAGGTTCCGATTCAGATTTTCTTGGATGCCGAAATTTTCAAAACGCACATCACCTACCTCGGAAAGGAAAAAATAGAGGTGGAAGCGCTCGGCGAAGTCGACTGCATTGTATTCAAACCTCACCTCATTGAAGGAACCATATTTCCAGGCGACGGAGAAATGACTGTGTGGGTCACCGACGATCAGAATAAGATTCCCGTTTTCATCGAGACGCCAATACTCGTGGGCAACATCAAGGTTATGTTGAAAGAAGCCAAAGGATTAAAGTATCCATGAGTTCGCTGCCCGCACTTCTGAAATTCATTAAAGCTTGTCAACTTTGCAAGCATCAACTGGAGCCAAATCCTGTCGTCACAGTAGATCGAGAGGCCAAGGTGCTGATCACTGGGCAGGCGCCAGGCGTAAGTGTACATCGTTCAGGAATCCCATGGAACAATCCAGGAGGCAAAGCACTGAGAAATTGGATGGGCATTGATCGAGAGCAATTTTATTCTGATCCAACAATTGGCATAGCACCCATGGCCTTCTGTTACCCGGGAACTGGTACTTCTAGCGACCTCCCTCCTCCTCCCATTTGCGCTAAAACCTGGCACGAGAAACTCTTTAAGCACATGCCGGACTTAGAGTTTATTCTACTCGCTGGTAGTTATGCCTATAAGAGTATTTGACGAAAAAGCTGAGTTTGACAGAGATCATCAAAGCACGAAAATCATTTCCTGAGCTCTACTTCCCACTGGTGCATCCAGCGCCCAGAAATCGACTGTGGTTGAAGAAAAACCCTTGGTTCGAAGGGGAGGTCATTCCCGAATTGAGGGAACGCTTACACTTCCTGCGAGAAAATAAAGTAGGACTAAGCTAGAACCTCAGAAACACGCTCAGCAGCTTCTTTCAAAGCAATAGCTGATAGCACCTTCAATCCAGATTCGTCGATGATTTTCTTCGCTTCCTCTGCATTGGTTCCCTGCAAACGAACGATGATCGGAACGCCGATATTACCGATGTTTTTGTAGGCCTGAACGATACCGTTGGCTACACGATCGCAACGAACAATACCACCGAAGATGTTCACCAAGATGGCTTTTACGTTCTCATCTGAAAGGATGATTCGGAAGGCTTGCTCCACGCGTTCTGAGTTGGCTGTCCCTCCAACGTCCAAGAAATTTGCTGGCTCACCACCTGAGTGCTTGATGATGTCCATGGTAGCCATGGCCAATCCAGCCCCGTTTACCATACAACCAACGTTTCCGTCGAGTTTCACATAACTCAAGTTGTGCTCACCTGCTTCTACTTCTGTTGGATCTTCTTCCGTAACATCGCGCATTCCAGCCAATTCTTTCTGGCGGTACAAGGCGTTGTCGTCGAGTGTCATCTTGCAATCAACCGCAAGGACTTTATCGTCTGAAGCTTTCAATACGGGATTGATCTCAAACATCGCTGAATCGGATCCTTCGTAGGCTCTGTACAAAGCACTTACGAATTTTACTATGTTCTTCATTCCCGCTCCAGAAAGCCCAAGGTTAAAGCCTATTCTTCTTGCCTGGAATGGCATAAGGCCCGTTGCTGGATCAATTTCTTCCGTGAAAATTAGGTGTGGCGTTTTCTCAGCTACCTCTTCGATATTCATTCCACCTTCAGGTGAATACATGATCATATTTCTTCCACTTGCGCGGTTGAGAAGCACGCTCATATAGTACTCTTCCGGCTCGCTGGCTCCGGGGTAGTATACATCCTCTGCGATCAAGACTTTGTTTACACGCTTGCCTTTTTCTCCAGTTTGAGCAGTTACCAGGGTACCTCCGAGAATGCCTTCGATTTTGTCGTTCAGCTCATGTTTTCCTTTGGCTAGAACAACACCGTGAGAACCTGTCTCTTTCACCGTTCCCTTACCACGTCCACCGGCGTGAATTTGTGCCTTTACCACAAACCATTCAGTTCCTGTATCTCTTGATAGTTGATCGGCAGCGTTTTGCGCCTGAGAAAGTTGATCAACTACCTGTCCTTCTTGAATTGGAACTCCGTATTGCTTTAGGATTCCTTTACCTTGATATTCGTGAACGTTCATGTGTTTTGAGCTTGACTTTCGAGAGTGCTAAAGTAAATATTTGAGCAAGTCGTCGGAGCTTTCTTTCAGGCTAAATTCAAGCATTTTTCAAGAAGACTTTTTCGAGTGAAAAGAGTCTTTTTAGCATCGGCTGGAATCTTACATTTGAAGCCATGTCGCTCCTAGTTTGTGAAAACCTCCGTAAGTCCTACAGGTCTCTTGAAGTCCTCAAAGGAATCGACCTCCGTGTGGAAGAGGCTGAAATCATTTCCATCGTTGGGAAATCGGGAGCCGGCAAAACAACCTTGCTGCAAATTCTAGGAACACTCGACCGTCCTGATTCAGGTACGGTGCGCATGAAAGACACCGACGTATTCGGACAAAAAGACCGCAAACTCTCCGCCTTTCGGAACAAGCACATTGGCTTCGTCTTTCAATTTCATCAGCTGCTTCCTGAATTCACCGCACTCGAAAACATTTGCATCCCAGCTTTCATCGCAGGGAAATCGAAAGTAGATGCGAGCGCCCGAGCCATGGAACTTCTTGAAATGCTAGAACTGAGCGATCGCGCTGAACACAAACCTTCAGAATTAAGTGGTGGAGAACAACAACGTGTTGCTGTAGCTCGCTCCTTAATCAACGACCCAGCTGTAGTTTTTGCTGATGAGCCTTCAGGAAATTTGGACTCTGCCACCGCTGCCTCGCTGCATCAGCTCTTCTTTAAACTGCGCGACGATATCCAACAGAGTTTTGTGATTGTAACGCACAACGATGAGCTTGCCGCCATGACGGATCGCACCTTGCGCATCACCGACGGACGTATTGAAATTTAATCTTGAAAAAGGCGGAGCTCAAAGACTTTCTTGACGAGAAAGCCCAGCAATACGAGAATCCAAACTTCATCGAACAAGATCCCATCTGGATTCCGCATCAGTATGAGCAGAAAGAGGACATCGAGATTATGGCTTTCATCATTTCCATTCTCGCCTGGGGACAAAGGCCGACAATCATCAACAACGGAAAACGTCTGGGAGAACTCTTTGAAGGAAAACCGCTGGAAGCCATTCTTCACAAAGACTTCACAGACCACCCGAGTATCGAGAGCTTCAAACATCGAACCTTCAATGGCATCGACCTCGACTTCTTTCTCTGCTCCTTGAAGCATATCTACAGTGAGGAAGGAGGATTGGAAACCGCCTTTTCACGTGGAAGTTCAAGCTTTGAGCGCATCGAACATTTTCGGAAACTATTCCTGACAACACCGCATCAAAAACGCTCGGAAAAACACCTCGCCAGTCCAGCGAATGGAAGCTCAGCCAAACGCTTAAATATGTTTTTGAGATGGATGGTCCGATCGGCAAATAAGGGAGTAGACTTTGGGCTGTGGACCAAACTAAGTCCTACGGATTTATTACCACCGCTAGACGTTCACACTGCACGGACAGCGCGAGCTTTGGGACTGCTAAAAAGAAAACAAAACGATTGGCGCAGTGCAGAAGAACTAGGTGAAAGTCTCCGAAAGTTCGACCCAGAAGATCCGGTTAAATACGATTTTGCGCTCTTTGGCCTGGGTGTTAATGGCGAACTCTGATCGACTTCCTTATCTAATCATGCCATCCAAACGCGGAATGATGCAAGCACTATCGGGGCAGCCTTTGTTCCGCATGTATTCCAAGTTGAAATAGGCATCGAAGGTACAGTCGTCGAAAGCGGATGGGTCGAGGTTCAGATTGGCTGTCCACTGAAAGTCGGTTTCCTTAAAGT
>CAXAIH010000072.1:0-8847 GCA_963968755.1 uncultured Flavobacteriales bacterium | reverse complement strand
TCCCTAGGATCTCAGAAAGGAGTTCCATCTTCAAGGCTTCAACAATTTTCCAGAAGAGATAAAGAGCAAATATTCCAAGGAAGATTCGGATGGCAACCGTTCCGCGAACAATGTTATACAGCAGATAAATAAGGAAGGCGACAAGCAGTATGTCGATCACATCTAACCAACGTAATTCGATGAACAAGTTCATGACTGCAAGGTGTCGATTTCTGAGCGTTTGGGCATGCTCATTTTGGAAAATAGCTTTACAGCTTCGGTGGCTTCTTTTACATCATGAACCCTTAAAATGGATGCTCCTTTAACCAAGGCAATTGTATTTAAAATACTAGTTCCGTTAAGTGAATTTAGTTTACTGACTTTCAGTACTTTATTAATCATTGACTTTCTGCTGAATCCAACAAGAATTGGCCTGCCAAGTGCACTGAATAGCTCCAAAGAGTCCAGAAGCTCGTAGTTGTGTTCAAGACTTTTTCCAAAGCCAAAACCAGGATCCAAAATGAGATCGGAAAACCCCTCTGAGCTCATTCGATAATTGATGTTGGAGAGTTCCTTATACACTTCATGAACCACCGATTTGTAGCTCGGATTTTCTTGCATGTTTTGAGGGGTTCCTTGCATATGCATGGCGCAATAAGGGACCTTTTTCTCAATCACCAAAGGAATCATTTGAGAATCGAGTTTGCCACCGGAAATGTCGTTGATGAGATCTGCGCCTTCTTGCAATGCTATGCGAGCAACTTCTGATCGAAAAGTGTCGATACTGAGGATGGTTTTTGGGAATTTTTTGCGAATGAGTTTCAGTGCGGGTTTCAGTCGCGTCCACTCTGACTCTATGGAAACATCATCGGCTCCGGGCCGGCTGCTGTATGCACCAAGGTCGAGGATGCTAGCGCCATCTTGAAGCATTTGTTCCGCCTTTTTGCTTGCCGCTTCAGCTGTGTCTAGCTGTCCACCATCGAAAAAGGAATCGGGAGTGAGGTTGAGAATGCCCATGATTTTGGCAGGTCTCAAACTGTGCAATTCGCCGCGAACGTTTAGCGAATGTGGAGGTCCAAAAAGAGTATATTTCGCCACCGAAAAAGGATCGAGATTTATGTCCAAAACAGATCAGGAATACGATGCAGTCGTGGCCAAATGTAAAGACATTTTCAGTAAGAAAATGCGCGATTACGGCAGTGCATGGCGCATCCTTCGTCTTCCCTCATTAACAGATCAAATTTTCATTAAGGCTCAGCGAATTCAAACCCTTGAAGAAAAAGGGGAGAGCAAAGTAGGTGAGGGAATTCACGATGAATATTTGGGAATCGTGAACTACTGCATCATGGCTCAAATTCAAATTGACCTGGCAGGAAACACGGAAGCAGATTTACCCCTGGAAGAAGGTGAGAAGCTTTACGATGAGAAGGTGGCGATGACCAAAGGGCTGATGCAGCGAAAGAACCACGATTATGGTGAGGCATGGCGGGACATGCGTTTAGGTTCTTTGACCGATTTGATTTTGATGAAGCTTTATAGAATCAAGCAGATTGAAGACAATCAAGGACAGACAGAAATCTCAGAAGGGATTGATGCCAACTACCAAGACATTATGAATTATGCGCTTTTCGCCTTGATAAAATTATCCTAACCTGTTAATGCTTTGCTAAAGTCGATCGAACATCAATTTGGCTATCTATTTTTGAAAAAATTTGAACATGAAAATTTCAACGGACATCAGTAGAATTGTAGTTGGAGCCCTCTTTATCGTTTCTGGATTCATCAAAGCGAACGACCCCATGGGATTCGCTTTCAAGTTAAACGATTACTTCGCTCCAGATGTATTGAACCTTACTTTTTTAGATCCATTTGCCCTCACAATGAGTGCCCTGATTTGCATTGTTGAGATCGTTCTAGGGGTAGCAGTTCTGTCCGGTGCAAAGAGTAAGCTTGTTTCCAGTTCTTTGCTCATCATGATCATCGGCTTTACATTTCTAACCTTCTATTCTGCTTATTACAACAAGGTTACCGACTGTGGTTGCTTTGGTGATGCCTTGAAATTCACTCCTTGGCAGTCGTTTACGAAGGACATCATCTTATTCTTCTTTATTGGAATTCTCTTCTTGGAGCGGAGGAATATCAAGCCCAACAAAGGAGTTCAAGATCTTATCTACTTCACACTTGGATTATTGGCCATAGCCGGCTTCTCGGAATTGGTGATTTCCTGGTCGCTGCCTTGGCAGTTTTTCGTAGGCGTTTTTGCTGGCGTAATCGTTATTCGACGATTTATAAAAGGGGAAGCGAAAGAGTGGGTTGCTCTAGGGGCGGCCACCGTAGCTAGTACAGTTTTCTCAGTGCATTGCATTCAGCATTTGCCCGTTCAAGATTTCCGCCCTTATGCAGAAGGTAAAAGCATTCTTGAAGGAATGGAAATTCCAGAAGGAGAGGCTCCACCTGAGTATGGTGTGATCTATACAATGGTGAACAAAACAACTTCGGAGTCAAAAGAGGTAAGTAGTAAAGAATACATCAGCTCTAAGGTTTGGGAAGATGAAAACTGGGAGATAACCGAAACTTCAGAGTCGATTCTGCTTAAGCAAGGTTACGAGCCACCTGTACACGATTTCGTGTTGTTTGATGACGATGGCTACGATGCTACCAACGATATATTATCCGAAGGTGCGGTGATATTGGCCGTGAGCTACGACCTTGAAAAAAGTGATAGAGAAGGTTTGAATAAGATTTCGGCTTTGGCTGAATCTCTAAAATCAGGTGGAGCTTATTTCTATCATATGTCAGCTTCCCTTTTTGAAACAAGAAATAAAATAGGGGAGACCGCCAGTCTTGCAGGGCCATTTCTCTCTGGGGATGCTACCATGCTAAAGACTACCATTCGCTCAAACCCCGGCTTGATTGTTCTCAACCAAGGTAGGGTGGTAAAGAAGTGGCACCACAACGACCTTCCTTCTGTCGAAGAAGTGCAGTCTTACCTGAAGTAGTCTATTCACTTTTGACTATTCATAAAGTCTCTGAGGGTCAATAATCTCGCCTCTTGAGTGTTGTATCATTGCTTAAACATCATCGTTTATGGCAAGATCAATTGTTGCAGGAAACTGGAAGCAAAACCTCGATTTTTATGGTGCTTCGGACCTTGCGGGTCATCTCAGAGAGGAAACTTCATCGTGCGATGAAGTAGTTGTCTGCCCACCTTTTCCATTTCTATACGATGTTTCAGAGCGTCTTAAGAATACGGGGATTTCACTAGGAGCCCAAGATTGCTCTATTCACAATGGCGGCGCCTACACAGGTGAAGTTTCGGCTACCATGCTTAAAAGCCTGGGAGTACAGTATTGCATTCTTGGTCACAGCGAAAGGCGGCAACATTTCGGGGAGAACGCCGGGATATTGAAAGTGAAGCTTACGAACGCGCGGAATGCTGGAATGAATGTGATCCTATGTTGCGGTGAAAGCTTGGAGCTACGCAAATCAGGTCAGTATGTCGATTTTGTGCTAAATCAACTCGCGGAGGTGATGCAAGGAGCTGAGTCTTACTTGCTGCAAGATTTGGTCATTGCTTATGAGCCCATCTGGGCCATCGGAACAGGTGAGACAGCAAGTCCACAACAGGCGGAAGAAATGCACGCGGCAATCCGATCTTACTTGACCTCCAAATACGGTGAAGCTTACGCTCAAGAGACTTCAGTTTTATACGGAGGAAGTGTTAAGCCAGGCAATGCAGAAGAACTCTTTGCCTGCGAAAATATAGATGGAGCCCTCGTTGGAGGCGCTTCTTTAAATGCTGTTGACTTCATGCAAATTGCAAGTGTAAGTTTATGTACGAAGAATTAACGATTACAACCGATAGCGAGGCTGAGGCAGAAATCATTCTGGCCGAATTGAGCGATTTTCCATTCGATTCATTCACAACGGATGAGTCGAGCGTTAGGGCTTATGCAAAAGGGGAGAACCTGAACAAGATTCTGAGAAAGGAATTGGACAGTCAGTACATGAACAGAACCAGCTGGCGTCAAATTCGGGAAGAAAACTGGAATATTCTTTGGGAGAAGAATTTCACTCCAGTAATGATCGAAGATAAAATTTGCGTCCGCGCTCCCTTCCACAAACCCAGTCTTGCTCAGCAAGAGATTGTTGTTTCTCCAAAAATGGCCTTCGGTACTGCCCACCATGCAACTACATATATGATGCTCAATGCCATGCATTCTCTTGATCTGGCGAACAAAGCCGTTCTGGATATTGGTTGCGGTACGGGTATTCTAGGTATTTACGCCGCTCAGCGCGGTGCTGATGATGTGGGTGCCTATGACTTTGACGAATGGTCTGTGGCCAACACGATTGAAAATGCAGGCTTGAACTCCATCGATAAACTCGAAGTTTGGCTTGGCGATGTGGATTCCATTCCGAAGAAGTCCTACGACTATATTTTGGCGAACATCAATTTGAATACTCTTCGGGAGCAATTGGACTTATACATCAATCACTTAAAACCTGGTGGTAGAATTCTTATGAGTGGAGTGCTAATATCGGACTCCGAGGCTTTAGAAGACTGCACCAAGGCTCTCAACCTTAAGCAATTGGGCGAACAAAAAAGAGAAAACTGGTTACAACAAACCTATGGCTGGAATTAGACTTGCCATAACCATATTGATTTTTTGTGCCACTTCAGCAGTGCACGCACAACAGTTTTTCCGACCCGAAACATTTCCAAAGGATTCCATTGAGTTTCTAGAAACTATGGAGAAATTCATGCGGGATGTCCGTAAGCCAGAAACAAAGGAGTTCATGGAGCTCTTTGAGCCTGTGTGGTACGGAGGTTATTTCACCCCTAAACTTCGAACCATACTTTACGAGACCTGCGATAAAATGCTCGAGAAGAGAATGCTTCCTTTTCCTGAGTTTGAAGCCTACCTCATCTCAGTCAGTAGTTTCGTGAAATCAGGAAAGCCTGAATCGGAGTTCTTTCATTGGCATAAAGGAGTCGATTATTTGCTCAAAGGGAAGCGTAAAAAGCGTTTCGAGCAGTTCTTGAATTTCAGTGAGCACCTTTTCGCCAACAATGCTCTGTATCAAACAAACAGCCTTGTTTGGAAGGCAAGTACCAATCGTTTTACCATTGAGTTCGATGAGAAATACAACCCAATTATAAACTTTGAAAAGCTTGATTTAAAGTGTTTCAGCCGCGGTGATAGTGCCGTTATTTACGGTGGAAGAGGGAAATATATTTACCACGAAAAGAAATGGCGCGGTCAAGGCGGGAAGGTCTATTTTGATCGCTCAGAACTGCCTAGAGATCAGGTTTTTGCCTCGCTGGATAAATACGAATTCGACATTCGAAAGGCTACCTATACCGCCAAGAATGTGGTTTTCGTGAACAAGTCATTTTTTGGAGAAGCTAGCCTGAAAGGGAATCTTGTTGAAAAGGTACTCGCGAATCAAACACCTGAAAAAGCCAGCTATCCGCAGTTTGTATCTCAAACGGATCGTCTTAGAATTCGTGATATCATTCCTTCGGTTGATTACGAAGGTGGTTTTTCTCAAAGAGGCTCACGAATTATAGGTTCTGCTACAGAAGAGAGCAAAGCAACACTCCGAATACGAAGAGAGGAGAAGGTGATGATGACGGTGGAAGCATTGGCTTTTATCATTCGTTCTGATCAAATTTCGTACGACCGAGCCCAAGTCACCTTTCACTTTGAAGGAGATTCTATTTTTCACCCAGGGGTAGACTTCAAACTAAAAAGCGACGAGCGAAAAGTACTTTTGGCACGTACTAAATTGGGAGTTCACCGAACGCCTTTCTTCAATTCCTACCATCAACTTGAAATGTACTTTGAGTCCTTGGAGTGGGGCATTGACGAGGACGTAATTTCTATGAAGCCCTTGTTTCGTTCCACGCAACGAGCCGCACTCTTTGAATCGCTGGATTATTTCAAAGAATATCGCTTTGATGATTTGTACGGCTTGGCGAATGTGAACCCACTGGTGGTAATACAACGTTGCCAAGAGAATTATGGAGATGTGATGACGACAGGCGACATTGCTCGTTGTTGGGGTGTGCCGGAAAATGAGGTGAAGCCTTTCCTTATTGAGTTGTCGACGCGCGGTTTTTTGAGCTACGACTTTCAAGAGAACATTGTAACCGTAAAACCAAAGGTTGGTCATTACATTCAGGCCAAGATAAAGAAGGAGGACTACGACATCATTGAAGTGAACTCCGATCCCAAAAGAAAAGATAATGCGGTATTGAACCTTATGACGATGGAATTGACCGTGGAGGGCGTTCGTCGTATTGGCCTGTCTGATTCTCATAACGTGTTCATTTATCCCGTAGGTGGAGAAATTGTGATGCGTAAGAACCGTGATTTTGATTTTTCTGGGGTTGTAACCGCAGGTAAACTCGAGTATTTCGGAAAGAACTTCTCCTTTGATTACGACAGTTTTAAGATCGCCATGCCCATCATTGACTCCATGCGATTGTATGTGGAGACTGAAGAAAAGGACAAATACGGGCAAAAGAAATTGAAGCGTGTTGAATCGGTTATTGAAAATGTAAATGGACTTCTCGAAGTAGACAAGCCCAACAACAGGTCAGGAATTATTCCCGTCAAGAAGTATCCTCGCTTCAACAGCTTTAAAGAGTCTTACGTCTATTATGAGAAGCCATATATCCAAGATGGGATCTACAAACGCGACAGTTTCTACTTTAAGATTGAGCCTTTCGAATTTGATAGCTTGGATAACTTCCAGAATGATGCGATTCAGTTTGCGGGAACATTCAAATCTGCTGGAATCTTTGATACTTTTGAGCAAAAGCTGAGTTTACAAACGGATTATTCGCTTGGTTTTCGGCATGAAACTCCAGACAAAGGAATGCCTACTTATGGAGGTAAGGGTACTTTCTACAACGATATCATTCTTAGTCATGATGGATTGAAGGGAGATGGATACTTAGAGTACCTCACTTCAACTGCTGAGTCAAAATTATTCCTCTTCTTCCCCGACAGTATGAGCGCTATTGCTCAAAACTTCTTCATTGAAGAGCAAATGGGAGCTGTAGAGTATCCGCCGGTGACTGGTTCAGATGTAGAATGGCATTTCGATCCTTACCGCGATACACTCTCCATAGAAATGGTAGATGCTCCTTTGCGATTCTACGACGGAAAGTCAACTTTAAAAGGACATATTACTTACACACCAGAAGGGCTCACTGGAAACGGCATGTTCGAGTTTGAGAATGCCATCATGGAATCGGATTTGATGACCTTCAAATTCAGCGAGTTCGATGCGGATACAGCTGATTTTTCGCTACGTACAGGAGATTTAGGAGGTATTGGGTTTGTCACGAACAACATGAGGGCCCACATAGACTTCAAGAAGAGGATGGGTGAGTTTGAATCTAATGGAGAAAGCTCTGTGATTGAGTTTAAGGACAATCAATACATCGCTCGTATGGACAGGTTAAAATGGTTCATGGACCAAGAAACGGTTGAGCTTTCAGGTAAGAAACGTACCGAGAGCAAAGGAGCAAGTGCAGTCTCCATTGAGGGAGCTAAACTCACCTCGATACATCCAGACCAAGATTCCTTGTTCTTCTATTCGAGTGCCTGTAGATGGGATACTCGCTCGTCCATTCTTACAGCGAACAAAGTGGAAAATGTGGAAGTCGCTGATGCCATTATTTACCCTGATAGTCATAGGCTTGTTATTCTTCATGACGCAGTTATGAAACCATTGAAAAAGGCAAAAGTGACCGCCAATGCGATTACACGGTTTCATCAATTGTACAACGCTGAGCTTAAAATTCTTGGTAAAAAGAAGTACGAAGGAAAAGCCAATTACGATTACATCGATGAGCGTGGCGAGGAGTTCATGATCACCTTCGAGAAGCTCTATTCTGATGCCTCTATGCAAACTGTTGGTGAAGGTACCATACAGAAGACAGCTAATTTCACTTTAAGTCCTGACTTTAAATTTTACGGAGAAGTCTTCCTAACCGCCAGTGAGCAAGAGCTAACCTTTGACGGAAAGACACAGATCAAACAATTCTGTCAAGGAATGCCGGCACCATGGTTCAAGTTCAAGTCTGCCATCGACCCTCTTAGTATTTACATTCCTGTAGACACCATCGTAGAATCAGAAACGGGCATTCCATTGAAGAAAGGGGTGATTCTTAGTCTTGACCCTTACAAGATGTATCCAACATTCATTTCCATGCCAATCCGGAAAACGGATAAGGAGATTATGACAGCACAAGGATATTTGTTCTTTGATAAGAGCTCGAATGAGTACAGGATCTCAAACCTTCCTAAACTTGAAGAGCAGAGCCTTCCTGGAAATTACATTAGCTACCACAGAGAGGATTGCTGGGTGTATGGAGAAGGTGAGATGGATTATGCTCTGAAGCTTGGGAGAGTTGGCGTAAGTCCATACGGACAAACGATCTACGACATGGAGAAAGATAGTCTTGGGATGAGGGTTTCAATGATTGTCGACTTCTTCTTCGAAGACAAAGCGTTGAAGGAAATGACCAAGGATATTGAGGCGCGGACAGATTTAGATCGATATGATTTTGACAGCGATGTCTTTCAAAAGAACTTGAAGGAAATCGTTGGAGAGACGGATGGACTTAAGCTTATTTCCGATTTGAGCTTCTATGGTGGTTTCAAAAAATTTCCGAAAGAGCTTGAAAAGGCCCTGGTGTTCTCAGAAGTTCAAATGGAATGGAATCCTTCCAGCAGCGCCTACGAGTCTGTTGGTCCGATTAATTTGGGGAATATTCTTAAAAAGGAACTCTATGTGGAATTGAAAGGAAAGATTCAACTGAAGAAACGAAGGAGTGGGGATATTCTC
>CAXAIH010000071.1:0-8868 GCA_963968755.1 uncultured Flavobacteriales bacterium | reverse complement strand
TGCCTCAGGCATAGCGCATTCCGGTCCTTATTTAGGGTCCATCTTCCCGCATGAAATTTCTTGGTTTCGGGAGAATCCAAACATTCAAGGATATTCTTGAGTTGAGAGGAAGTAAAGCCTTTGTCCGACAACCAGTAAAAAAGGAGCAAACTCGGACTTCGATGTGATTGAATTACGTCCAGACTCAAGCGCTCTTCCTGCTCAGAAGCTTTTAGATTCAATTTCAAAAATTCACGGAGTTCCGCACTGGCGAATGTTTCCATTTCCAAAATCCACTTTCTACTCTGATCAACTGCCTCAAGCAAATCTGACACTTCTTCTTTCCACGCGGGGATAACCTTATGACGCAAGGCATTTCGCTCGTACTTATTGGAGGCATTGCTGCTATCTTCTCGAAAAGGAAGTGCTTCTTGAGAAACAAATTCCTCAAGCTGAGAACGACTGAAAGAAAGCAGAGGTCGAAAAAGCTCTCCGTTCCAAACCGACATTCCCGAAAGGCTTGCAGGGCCCGCACTTCGACCTAACTTGATCAACATTCCCTCCAATTGATCGTCGAGATGAGCCCCAGTGGCAATTCCAGCAAGTCTGTGTTCAGATACTAAACTTCGAAACCAATCGTAGCGCAGTTCACGTGCAGCCATTTGAATCGAAATTCCATTCTCCTGCGCATAGGAATCGGTTTCGAATTCTTTCATGTGAAAGGAGAGTCCAAACTTCTCAGATTGTTGTTTTGCAAAAGCGGCATCTGCATCTGATTCTTTTCCACGCAATTTGAAATTGCAATGCGCAAGAATTGGCTTATGCCCAGCACGTATGAGCAGCTCCAGCAGGCAGGTAGAATCCAAGCCACCACTGTAGGCCAAAAGCAAGTTCGACTCAATGTGAGCTTTGTCCAATTCAGCCTCTACGCACTCAACTAATATCTTGCCGTTCAACATGCTTCAAAATTCTTCAAATTTGTGACATGAGAGTAGCGATTGTTGGAGCCACTGGAATGGTTGGCAGAGAAATGCTTGAAGTTCTGGCCGAACGGAGCTTCCCCATCAACGAATTGATTCCCTTAGCCTCAAGTCGTTCAGTGGGAAAATCCATCACCTTTGGTATGAATCAGCATACGATCGTATCGATGGAAGCAGCGGTGAATATGAAGCCCGATATTGCTCTATTCTCTGCTGGTTCTGAAGCTTCACTTGAATGGGCTCCGAAGTTTGCCGCGGCCGGAACCCGTGTTATCGACAACTCTTCGGCTTGGCGCATGAGCCCTGAGCACAAACTGATTGTTCCCGAAATAAATGGGAGTGAACTGAATGCTTCAGACATGATCATCGCGAATCCAAATTGCTCAACTATTCAATTAGTGATGGTTTTAGGGCCCTTGAACAAAGCCTTCGGCATCAAGCGTGTGGTGGTATCCACCTACCAAAGCATTTCTGGAACCGGTTTGGTAGCGGTGAATCAAATGCATGCTGAACGATCCGGAGAAAAATCGGAGATGGCTTATCCTTATCCAATCGACCAAAACTGCTTACCTCATTGTGATGTTTTTCTAGAAAACGATTACACCAAGGAGGAGATGAAGCTGACCAATGAGAGCAGAAAAATTCTGTCCCTTTCTAACTTGAGACTAACCGCAACAGCGGTTCGCGTTCCTGTTCAAGGTGGCCACTCTGAGTCGGTGAACATTGAATTTGAAACCACACCAGATGTCAACCAAATTCGTAGAATGTTGTCCGAAGAAATGGGAATAAGCGTACAAGACAATCCGGATGTAAATCTGTATCCAATGCCTCTATATGCACGAGGAAAAGACGATGTTTTTGTAGGTAGAATTCGACTCGATCACTCACTTGACAATGCGATCAACTTGTGGATTGTGTCCGACAACCTCCGGAAAGGTGCTGCTACCAACGCTGTTCAAATTGCCGAAAAACTCATGGAGCTAGGCATTCTCAACAAACTCTCAAAAGCATGAAAAATATTCTGTCACTTCTTCTTCCCTTCATTCTAGTTTCCTGTAACCTAGATGCCGGTTCCTTAAAATCAGCATCACCTAATGTTGCGAATAGCGTAGAACTCTCGGCAACAAAAACAATTTCCGAACCTATGGAAGTGACCGTCAAGTACCTTTCAAAAGGAGAAGCTACGTCGCAAAAGGTGCAGATCTACGCATCAGAAATCAATGATGAAAATGTTGAAATACTCTGGGCTACCGAAGTAGATTGCAACATCAGTTTTGTTGAGCAGGATGGCACCAAGAAAGGTTTACTTATCTCCAATACGAATGGAGTAATCGGCTTTCAGTCTTACTTGATTGAGGAGTAGGAGCGATTTAGCGCCCCTCGATAACAACAACAATCTCCCCCTTCAGGTTCTTTTCTTGAAGCAAGCTTTTCAATTCTGCCGTTGTCCCACGTAAAACCTCCTCGAACTTCTTTGTAAGCTCTCGAACAATCACCATCTGGCGGTCTGAACCTAAGTGCTCGTGGGCTTCATCCACGAACTTTTGGATCCGATGTGGGCTCTCATAAAATACCAGAGTACGTTTCTCTTCGGCCAGCTCTCCCCAGCGTTTTTGTCGGCCTTTTTTATGTGGAAGAAACCCTTCAAAACAGAAACGGCCAGATGGAAAACCTGACAACACAAGGGAAGGAATCAGAGCGGTTGCGCCTGGTAGAACTTCCACCTCAACCCCAGCTTCAATGCATGCACGAACCAATAAAAATCCTGGATCTGAAATAGCAGGAGTACCAGCATCAGAAATGAGTGCTACTATTTCGCGACTTTGAATCTCCTCGACCGTTTGTTCTAGGATGCGATGCTCGTTGTCTTTGTGGAAAGCTCGAAGTGGAACACTTGATCCAATATGCTTCATGAGAAAGCCTGAAGTTCTTGTGTCTTCGGCATACACAAGTTCGGCAGTCTTTAAAATGCGAACCGCTCGTTCGGAAATGTCTTCAAGATTTCCAATGGGTGTTGGGACGAGGATCAGTCGGCCCATCTTATGCTTTTTGGTACCTGCGATTCAGAAGGGAAAGAAAAGAAATCACCGCTTCTGATTCATAATCCCATTTGAACTGATCTTCATATTTGGTTTGGATCAATCGCTTCGCGTCTTCCATAGAACCAAGATGGTTAAGTTCTTCAATAGCTTGAGAGTATTCTGTTCCGTCTCCTCTAAAAAGTTCGTTCGCAAAAAAGAAGCGCTCGTTCAAACCGATCGCCTGCTTCAAGTCGGAAATACTTTGATGCTCAAGTTTGTTCGCGAGGGAATGATCGTCGAAACATTGCTCAGAAATCGGTGTCCGAGCATCTACGCCCAGTTCCTTCTCTTCTTCTTCCAGCTCCTTAGGCATTTCTGCCGCGAGCTCCTCTTCCACTTCATTCGTCACTTCTGGCTCTAGCTCTGGAAGCTCTACAATTTCTTCTTCTGAAGCTTCTTCCTCCACAACAACTGGCGCTGCTTTCAAATGCAAATCCAAGTAGTAATAGTTGCGATTCAAACGCTCAAGCTGAAGGCTAAATTCATGATGTTCTTCTTCGGACCATTCCATGACTTTGCTCAAAGCGCTCAACTTATTGAGGGCTTCTTGGATGTCCTGTACTATACTTGCCTTATCGGGTAACACTTGTGAATTTTTGGCTTAAAATGCTCAGGGTCAAATTTACTTAGATTTGTGTGAAGGGGCTATTCCAGACAATATGTTTTTAGAGAATAAGGCAGAAGCGAAGAAAGGAAGTGGGTGGATTGAAGTCATTTGTGGCTCCATGTTCTCGGGTAAAACAGAAGAACTCATTCGGCGGCTTCGACGTGCTCAAATTGCACGTCAAAAAGTAGAAATCTTCAAGCCTACCATTGATACACGTTACCACGAGGAGGATGTAGTGAGCCACGACGAAAACTCCATCCGATCTACTCCAGTGAGCTCTTCGAGCAACATTTTATTATTGAGCAACGACGTTGAAGTAGTCGGAATAGATGAAGCTCAGTTTTTCGATGATGAGCTCCCCAACGTATGCAATCAATTGGCAAACAGTGGCATTCGAGTAATTGTTTCTGGCCTCGACATGGACTATCTAGGGAACCCATTTGGGCCCATGCCTCATCTGATGGCCATTGCTGAATACGTTACAAAGGTTCATGCCATTTGCGTTGAAACCGGCAAACTCGCTCAGTACTCATATCGTATTTATGGTGGCGACGATTTGGTAGAGCTGGGTGAATTGGGTGAGTATGTTCCGCTTTCTCGTGAAGCTTATGCTCGAAGATTAAGTCAAGCTCCAAAAGAGAAAAAATCTTGAACTATACCATTGAAGAAATAGCTGGCATTTTAGGCGCCGACTTATCGGATGGACCCTCTGTAGAAATCAATCATTTACTGATTGACAGTCGGCGTGTGTATGAACCTCAATCAAGTTTATTTTTTGCCTTGATTGGGCAAAATCACGATGGACATCATTTTATTGTGGATTGCGCCAGCAGAGGAGTTAAGGCCTTTGTTTCTGAAAGAAAAATTGAAGGGCTGGAGGATGTGCGTTGGCTTATTGTAAAGGATGTCCGAAAAGCATTGCAATTACTGGCCTCCTACCACCGAGACTCCTTTCAACACCCACTCATTGCCATTACAGGAAGCAACGGGAAAACGATTGTGAAGGAATGGCTCTATCAGTTGCTCGGACATAGATTTCGCATTGTGCGCAGCCCAAGAAGCTACAACTCTCAAGTTGGAGTTCCGCTTTCGTTATGGCAATTGTCAGATCAATTCGACCTTGGCATTATTGAGGCAGGAATTAGTCTTCCAGGCGAAATGGAGAGCTTGAGTGATATGATTCAGTCGAATTTCGGCTTGATGACCAATATCGGAGATGCGCATGCGGCGAACTTCGATTCACGAGAAACTAAACTCGACGAAAAGCTTGAGCTTTTCGAGCACTGCGACACCATATTCTATTGTCGAGATCGGAGTTCAATCCATGAAAAGATGCTTGAGCGCTTTCCAAACAAGAACCTCGTTTCTTGGAGTAAAAAGAGTTCTGATGGACTAAAGCTTGTCCATACATCTGATGACGAGCGCTGTCAAATAGAAGTTCAACACGAAGGGCAAAAACATCTCTTCGAGGTTCCCTTTTCCGATGAGGCCTCCATCGAAAACTTCATGCACGCCCTCAATGTGGCTTTCTATTTTGAAGTTCCTGTCGAAGGGCTTCAGCAAAGTTCGCAGCGGCTCTCAGCAGTGAACATGCGCATGGAGCTGAGTCGAGGTCAAAACCGCTGTACACTCATCAACGACAGCTACAACTCTGATGTTCCAAGTATTATCAACGGAATCGAGTGGTTATCTCGTCAAAAGCAGCACAAGAAGAAAACGGTCATTCTTTCAGCTCTAGGTCCCGAAGTGCAACATGCTTCTGAGGTGTACAGAAAGTTGAACCTCATCTTGAAGGAAAAAAAGATTCAGCGCTTTATTGGAATTGGCTTTCAACAGGAAAATCAAATTTTTGAACTTGACGAAAACCACTATTATGCGGATACGAAAGAGTTTATTTCAGCGCATCATTTGCTGAAGATTGACAATGAAGCCATTCTGATCAAGGGAGCAAGGAGCTACAACTTTGAGGAGATTGCCAAAGCGCTTCAAGAGCAAAATCACTCAACCGTATTAGAAATTAATTTAAGTAGCCTGACGCACAACCTTCGCGTGTATCGCAGCCTGCTTAAGCCTGCCACCAAAATCATGGCTATGGTAAAGGCCAGCTCATATGGGTCTGGTGGAATCGAAGTTGCTCAAAAACTTGAGAATTCTGGAGTCAGCTATTTAGCTGTGGCCTATGCGGATGAAGGTGTAGAGCTCCGAAAGGCAGGAATTTCGACTCCAATCGTGGTATTGAATCCGGAAAATAGAAGTTTCAACGCGCTCATCAAGTACCGACTCGAGCCTGAGATTTTCAGCATTGAAATGCTGCGCGAATTTGCTTTTAGTCTACAACACAATTTACTCGCTGAGGAGATTCCCTTTCCCATACATATCAACCTCGACACCGGCATGCACCGTTTAGGTTTTGTGGAAGATGAGTTGGAAGAAGTGGTGGTGTTCTTGAGTGCGAATCCTGAGTTGGAGGTAAAAAGTGTTTTCACCCATTTATCCAGTGCCGACGATTCAGACGAAGATGCCTACACTGAACAACAAATTGAACGATTTGGCCGATACTCTGAATTCATTGAAGCAGGAATTGGAAAGGTGGTGTTGAGACATGTCCTAAACACTGCTGGCATAGAACGTTATCCAGAACATCAATTTGACATGGTGCGACTAGGCATTGGTTTGTATGGCATTTCACCAAGTCAAAACCTTCAAAACCAGCTCCGCGTGGTCGGCAGTATGAAGGCTCGGATTCTCCAAATTAAAGAGCTAAAGGAAGGAGACTCTGTAGGCTATTCAAGGCGCTTTAAAGCAAAAGCACCAACCCGAATTGCTACTCTCGCGCTTGGATACGCTGACGGCCTGCCACGGTCACTTAGTGAAGGCAAGGGGAGTTTGTTCTGGAAAGGTCACAGCCTTCCCATCATTGGAAATGTATGCATGGATATGTGCATGGTTGACATCGCTGATCTCGATTGTCACGTTGGCGATGAGATGGAGTACTTCGGCCCAAATCAGAGTCTCTTATCCATCGCAAGAGAATTGAATACAATCTCCTACGAAGTTCTGAGTTCTATTCCTTCACGCGTAAAGAGAACCTACATAGAAGAATGATTGGCACAAACTTTGAAATTAGTGTAACGAACACAAAATTTCGTGCTATGAAAAAGATGATCCTTCTTCTTGGCCTGGTTGCTTTCTTTCTTGGCTTCCAGCCACTCAATGAAATAGCCGCCTTAGAATCCACAAGAATGAGATCCATTGTTCCAAGCAAGGAATCTCCGTTCAAAGTTGGCGAGAAACTTAGTTACCTCATGCGCTACGGTTGGGTTGACGCAGGAAAGGCCGAATTAGAAATACGCAGTACGAATCAAAGCTATGAGGGGGCTCCCATCCTTCATATGGTTGGTACAGGAAAGTCAGAAGGAACCTTCGACTGGTTCTATAAGGTGCGCGACAGCTACGAGACCTTCGTTGATGTTGGTGCCTATCGACCACATAAATTCATTCGCAGAATTCATGAAGGTGGATTCCATATGGAGCGTGAACTTGTATTCGATCAAAACGAAAAATTGGTTCGAACTGACAAGAAAGGTGATATGAAAACGCCCTCCGATGTTCAGGATATGCTTTCGAGCTTTTACTATTTGAGAACACTTGACATGGAGAACTCAAGCATTGGCGACATTTACGTCGTCAATGCATTCCTTGACTATGAGTTGTTCCCATTCAAGGTGAAGTACCTAGGAACGGAGACCGTGAAAGTCAAAAAAGGTAAATACGCCTGCTACAAGTTTGTCCCTGTTGTTCAGAAAGGCCGAATCTTCAGAGACGAAGAAGACTTGGTTGTATGGGTAAGCAAAGACAAAAACAAGATTCCAATTCTAGCCAAGGCAGGCGTACTTGTTGGCAGCATTATAATGGAAATCGATTCGTACGAAGGTTTGGTTGGCCCGATCTCGGAGATCTAAACCAATCCCTGAGCCTTCATTGCTTCAGCCACTTTGATGAAGCCAGCAATATTTGCCCCTTTCACGTAGTCGGTGTAATCTCCATCAGAACCGTATTCAACACAAGCAGTGTGAATGTCGCGCATGATGTTGTGAAGCTTACTATCCACCTCTTCTGCCGTCCATGACATTCGAAGTGAGTTTTGAGACATCTCAAGTCCAGATGTTGCAACTCCACCAGCGTTGGATGCCTTTCCAGGAGCGAACAATATTTTCTTCACGCCAAATAAGTGAATGGCTTCAGGAGTACAAGGCATGTTAGCCCCTTCACTCACGCAAATCGCACCATTTTCCACCAAGGTGTTTGCATCAACTTCATCCAATTCGTTTTGCGTTGCACAAGGTAAGGCGATGTCAACCGGAATGCTCCAAGGACGTTTTCCTTCATGAAAGAAGCATCCATATTTGTCTGCATATTCCTTGATTCTTCCACGCTTTACGTTCTTAAGCTCTTTGATGAATTCAAGTTTTTCGGTATCTAACCCGTTCGGATCATAAATGAATCCTTTCGAATCAGATAAGGTGAGAACCTTTGCTCCCAACTCCATGGCCTTTTCCGCTGCGTATTGCGCGACATTTCCAGAACCTGAGATGGCAACACGCTTTCCATCGAAACTTTCGTTTCGCGTTTGAAGCATTTCTTGAGCGAAATAAACGTTGCCGTATCCAGTTGCTTCAGGACGAATTAGGCTACCTCCAAAGGAAATTCCTTTCCCGGTCAGGATTCCACTAAACTCATTTCTAATTCTCTTATACTGACCGAACATGAATCCGATTTCACGACCTCCTACTCCAATATCACCAGCGGGAACATCTGTATCAGGGCCAATATGACGACTCAATTCAGTCATAAAGCTTTGACAGAATCTCATCACTTCATTGTCAGATTTTCCTTTTGGGTCGAAATCTGAACCACCTTTCCCGCCACCCATAGGAAGAGTGGTAAGGCTGTTTTTAAACACTTGCTCGAAGCCCAAAAATTTTAGAATCGAAAGATTCACACTTGGATGAAAGCGAAGGCCTCCTTTATAAGGCCCAATGGCCGAATTCATTTCAATTCGGTATCCACGATTAAATTGGAAATCCCCTTTATCGTCAACCCATGGAACGCGAAACATAATTACGCGTTCCGGTTCAGTCATTCGTTCTAAAAGAGCTAAGTCATCGAACTCTGGATTTTCCCTCATAAAAGGAATGATGGCTTCTGCTACTTCTTCTAC
>CAXAIH010000070.1:0-8870 GCA_963968755.1 uncultured Flavobacteriales bacterium | reverse complement strand
TTGTGATAGTAGCCAGCTGATGGATTCTAATTCTGACCTCTTTCCCGAAGACTTTTTTCACAACAAGCTTGTAGAGCGCTTTGAGGAAATGCTGCGTTCTGGCGACAGCCGTTATTTTGATGCTGATGAATTCGAAGACATCTTCGAATACTACCTCATTCTTCGGAAGCACGAGCGTGCGAGAAAGGTGATTGACGCAGCGATGAGTCAGCACCCCTACTCCACGTCTCTAAAGATTCGCGAAGCAGAATTGTACATGTCTGAGAATGATTTCAAGCGGGCGAATGTCATTCTTGGAAGAATTGAAGGCGAGGCTTCAGGCTTTCCAGAATACTTTGTCACCAAGGCTCAAATCCTGAACAGACAAAAACTTCATCACAAATCCATCTACTACCTGAAAAAGGCGCTTGAGCTTGCAGGAAACGACATCGGCGACATTCTCATTCAGTTGGCGTATCAGTATTGCAAAACGAATGAAGTAAAGAAGGTGAAGCAAACCTTAAAAAAGTTTGTTCAAAGTGCCGATTACAGTGAAGATGCTCTTTTTGAAGTGACCAACTTTTTTGAGTTCAATGACCTGAAAAATGAAGGCATTGAATTTTTACAAAATTTCATCGACGAGGATCCATACTCAAGCATGGCATGGTATAACCTCGGGAACTTGCAAAGCAGTAAGCAAGAATTTGAAAAGGCCATTGAGGCCTACGACTTCGCACTTATCTGCAACAAAAAATTCTCCAGTGCATATTTCAATAAAGCCAACACCTTAGCGCGATTGAATCGCTACGACGAAGCGATTGAGGTTTACAAAAGCACCTTGGAATTTGAAGAGGCCTCCGCCCTAACCTACTATTACATCGGAGAGTGTTACGAGCAGTCGGAGAATTTTCAAAATGCTTACACCTACTACTACAAGGCGGTAAAGAGCGACAAAAACTTCGCAGATGGGTGGTTGGGGATTGGCATTTCTCTAGACAATATGAATCGCCTGACTGAAGGCATTCACTACATCAAGAAGGCATTGAGCCTTGAGCCAGAGAATTCCGATTTCTGGTACGTTTTGGCAGAAATTGAACGGAAACTTGGCTTTGTAGAAGAAGCTAGATATGCTTTTGAAAAGGTCATCGAATTGGATGAATTCAATACAGAGGTTTATTTAGACTTTTCAGCTATGTACTACCAGACCGAGCTGTGGAATGAGTCGCTCGACGTGATCAAGCGTGGAATTAAAAATCATCCGGAGGAATATGAGATGAGCTACAGGCTCACAGCTTATTTGTACGGAATGAAAAAACGAGGAGAAGCAGAACAAATTCTTCGGGCAGTTTTATCATTGGCCCCATCGGGTGTAGATGATATGTTCGAATATATGCCTGTAATGAAATCAGACGATTACATTCGCGAGCTGATAGATACCTACACAGAGGACAGAGAGTGAATTACGACTTAGATCACATTCCAAAGCGAAGCGTTAAACCCAGGAAATCCGGGATCAATATGATCATGGACAAAGGGCTTAGCATGGCCGAAACAGAACATATGATTGCTCGATCTGAGTATCTCATTGACTACGTAAAGTTTGGGTTTGGAACTTCTTACGCCACCATTAACCTGGAAGAGAAACTGGCTTTTTACAAGGAAAACAACATTCTCACCTATTTCGGGGGAACACTGTTTGAAGCCTTTTTTGTCCGTGGCCAATATGAAGATTACAAAAAGTTGCTGCACAAATACAACATGCCGGTTGTAGAAGTTTCTGACGGGTCATGTGAAATCCCTCAAGAGAAGAAATGCGAAATGATTGCTGACCTTGCAAAAGACCGCATCGTACTTTCAGAGGTCGGCTCAAAAGAGGAGGGAATTTTCATCTCTCCAGCCACTTGGATCAACATGATGAAAAACGAGCTTTCGGCTGGAAGTGAGTTGGTTATTGCGGAAGCACGCGAGAGTGGAAACGTCGGTATCTACCGACCGAATGGTTCAGCACACACCTTGCTGATCAATAAAATTTTATCAAATGTTCCTGGAGACCGAATTCTTTGGGAAGCACCCATCAAGTCTCAGCAAGTGTGGTTCATTAAGCTTCTCGGTGCGAATGTTAACCTCGGGAATATTGGCCCTCACGATGTGATTCCCCTGGAAACGCTTAGACTAGGCTTAAGAGGAGACACCTTTTTCGAGTTCCTACCTGAAGATATTGCTAACGATTTTAAACCCTAGCATGAAAGAGATTTCACCAAAGGAGTTTGTGCAAATAAAAGCTTCTCAAGAAGAATTCCAACTCATAGATATTCGAGAAGAGTACGAAACTGAAAGTGTTCAAATTGGGGGACAGATTATACCCATGGACGAAGTTTTATCACGCGCTGAAGAACTGCGAAAGGACTGTAAGGTGATCTTTATGTGCAGAACGGGAAAGCGCGCTTCGGCTGTAGTTGACGCCCTCGAGCGCAGTACAGGTATGCAAAACTTGTATCGCCTTAGTGGAGGTATTTTTGCTTACATCGATGCTGTAGAACCCGCCCTACCGAAATACTGATTTGACAGCCTTCAAACGATACTTAGGTGTGAGTTTGCGTGGAGTAGCAATGGGCGCTGCCGATGTTGTTCCGGGTGTTTCAGGAGGTACCATCGCCCTAATAACGGGCATCTATCAAAGGCTTATTTTATCGATTCAGTCGATTGATCACAAGGCCGTTAAAACCCTGTTCACAAAAGGGCCCGTGGCGGCATGGAATCAAGTTAACGGGACTTTCCTACTTAGTCTGCTGGTCGGTATTGCAATCAGCGTGCTGTCGCTTGTCAATCTCATTCACTACTTCCTAGACAATCATCCCATTTTAATTTGGTCCTTCTTTTTTGGACTCATCTTGGCTTCTGCATTTGTTGTCGGTAAGCAAGTGAAATCATGGAATGTTGGACCAATCTTTAGTTTGCTTCTTGGCGCTGGAATTGCCTTTTGGGTCAGCATCAGCACCCCGGCTGAAACACCTAATGATCTCTGGTTCATTTTTCTTTCGGGAAGCATCGCCATTTGCGCGATGATCCTTCCGGGTATTTCGGGAAGTTTTATCCTTTTGCTCTTAAGGAAGTATGAATTTATCACTGGCGCCATTGGCGATTTGGACTTCAAAGTCATATTCACATTTGGAGCTGGAGCAATCGTAGGGCTTACATCCTTTTCACATTTACTGGGTTGGTTGTTCAAGAAATTTCATGACATCACCATTGCTGTGCTCACTGGCTTTATGATTGGCTCGCTGAATGTTGTGTGGCCGTGGAAAGAGGTTGTAGAAACAAGAGTAAATAGTGCTGGTGAAATTGTGCCTTTGCTCTATGACAGCGTTTTACCTGAAAATTTCTCAGGTGAAGCAAACCTCTTTGCTGCAAGTACCTTAGCAGCCGCAGGAATAGTTTTGATCGTTCTTCTTGAACGAGTTGGCAATAAAGAACTCAAAAAATCATGACAAAAGAGACGCGTGTATTCGGATTGATTGGATTCCCCTTAGGGCACTCATTTTCAAAGAGATACTTCGAAGAAAAATTCACCAAAGATGAAATTGAGGATGCAGAGTATCGCAATTTTTCCCTTCCTCAGATTGAAGAAGTGAAGCGTGTATTTGAAACCCCGGGGATTCGAGGTTTTAATGTTACCATTCCCTACAAGGAGGTTATTCTCCCCTTCATCGACGAATTAAGCGAAATGTCTGAGGCTGTTGGAGCCGTGAATTGCGTTCGCATTTCGAATGGAAAGGTGTTCGGTTTTAATACGGATGTCTACGGTTTCAAGAAAGCTTTTGAAAATGAAATTATTCGCCCATGCTTAATCATCGGTACAGGTGGTGGTTCTAAGGCGGTTCAAATGGCTTTAAGCAAACTCGATATTCCTTTCAAAACAATTTCGAGGGAGGTAGTAAAGGGAGACTTGGTATACGACGACATTGATGCCTCCGTTTTGGAGAAATATCCGGTACTCATCAATTGTACACCTTTAGGAATGTCACCAGACATTTTAACCTACCCACCTGTTCCTTATGACCTTCTAGGTCCTGACAATCTCGCCATTGACCTCATTTACAACCCCGAAGTCACCAAGTTCCTCAGTTTGTGTGAAGAGCGTGAATGTCGGACAATTAATGGCGCGCAAATGCTTCAACTTCAGGCCGAAAAGAGTTGGGAGATCTGGAATGAGTCATGAGTTGGCAGAGTTATAAGAAAGGATTTCGCTCCTATCTCAAACTCGAACGATCTTTAGCACTCAATTCGATTCAAGCATACCTCTCAGATGTAACTCATCTTGAAGAATACCTTGAGGGTGTCGGGCTCTTATCAAAGCCAGAAGAAATAAGCAAAAGCGATCTCGAAAGCTACGTTCGATGGCTCTATGACCTTGGAGTTTCACCGAATACGCAAGCTAGAATGATTTCAGGAGTGAAGGCATTCTACAAGTATCTACTTCTAGAAGATCTTATAAAGGATGACCCTAGCGGACAACTAGAGGGTCCCAAAATTGGGCGCAAACTTCCGGTCGTTTTGAGTACGGAAGAAATCAATGCAATGATTTCCGCCATAGATTTATCTAAAACCTCAGGCGAACGAGATAGGGCCATGCTCGAAACCTTGTACGCTTGTGGCTTGCGTGTCAGTGAACTCACTAATCTCAAGCTCAGTGAGCTCTATTTGAACGAAGGCTACATTAGGGTAACTGGAAAAGGTAACAAAGAGCGCCTCGTACCAATCGGGAAATCAGCCATCAAATACATCGATATTTATCGAGACCAGGTACGAAATCACTTAAAGATTAAAGCTGGCTTTGAAGACTTTCTCTTTCTAAATCTTTCTGGAAGTCAAATAAGTCGAATAAGCATCTTTAACATCGTGAAACATCTTTGCGAAAAAGCGAGCATTCAAAAATCAGTAAGCCCACACACCTTCCGGCATTCTTTCGCCACGCACCTAGTAGAAGGCGGTGCTAACTTACGTGCAATTCAGGACATGCTAGGCCATGAATCCATTACCACCACTGAGATATACACTCATTTGGATCGCGACTATCTGCGACAAACCATCGAGCAATTTCATCCCCGTTCCCAGTGTCGTATAGTGGGCATTACTCACTTAGATTTTAAGTAAATTTGCGGCCATTTACAGGAAAGAGGAATGAAAGAAGAATTAGACAAGATTGATCTATCAGGTTTAGACATTGACCAAATTGGCGATAGCCACTTGTTCTCATCCATTGAAACACCTCTGCGCGAGGATGCTTTTGAATTGAGCGATGACGAAAAGATATCGCGGATTGAGAAGAACTTTCGAGAAATCATGGAAACCCTTGGACTGAATCTTAAGGATGACAGTTTGAGCGGGACTCCTAAAAGAGTCGCAAAAATGTATGTGAAGGAATTGTTCAGCGGCCTAAAGCCCGAGAACAAGCCAGATGCCCGTGTATTCGACAACAAGTACCAGTACGGTCAAATGTTGGTTGAAAAGAACATTCGGGTTCAATCAAATTGTGAGCATCACTTTCTACCAATTCTTGGCATAGCTCACGTCGCCTATATTTCCTCAGGCAAAGTGATCGGACTTTCAAAAATCAACCGAATCGTTGAGTATTTTGGGAAACGTCCTCAAGTACAAGAGCGACTTACACTTCAAATTACTGCAGAATTAAAGCGTGTCTTGGATTCTGAAGATGTAGCTTTATTGATCGACACTAGACATTTGTGTGTTGCTATGCGAGGTGTACAAGATTCTTCTTCAAGCACAGTTACCAGTGAGTATTCAGGGAAGTTTAAGGACATAGCTGTCCGAGATGAGTTCCTTCGCTATGCATATGCCGCTGACCCTCAGAACCGCATTTGATGGAAAACTACGAGCGTTTCCCACTCGAAATCTATAACTCCCTATCCCGCAAGAAGGAGGTATTTCAACCGATCAACGCACCTTTTGTTGGATTGTACGTCTGCGGGCCAACAGTATACAGTGAAGTGCATATTGGAAACATGCGCTCCTTCATCACCTTCGACGTCATCTTCCGCTACTTGACTCATCTTGGTTACAAGGTGCGCTACGTGAGAAACATGACTGACGTTGGACATATGCTGGATGATGGTGGAGAAGATCGTGTAATAAAACGCGCTCGGCTAGAAAAGTTAGAGCCGATGGAGGTAGTCCAGAAGTACAGCAATTACTTCCACGACGTGTGCAAGCAGTTCAATCTCTTACCTCCAAGCATTGAGCCCACGGCAACGGCTCACATCATTGAGCAGATTGAAATGGCTCAAAAAATTCTGGATGAGGGAATGGCCTACGAGTCAAATGGCTCCGTGTACTTTGACGTAGTAGCATTTGATAAAAAGCATGGCTACGGCGAGCTTTCTGGAAGAAAGATTGATGAACTCCAAAGCAATTCAAGAAGCTTGGATGGTCAGGATGAAAAACGATCTCCATTAGATTTTGCGTTGTGGAAAAGTGCAGGACCAGATCACATAATGCGTTGGAGCAGTCCTTGGGGTGAAGGTTTTCCCGGCTGGCACTTGGAATGCTCAGTGATGAGTACAAAATACTTAGGAGAAACCTTTGATATCCATGGTGGCGGTATGGACCTTAAGTTTCCGCACCACGAATGTGAAATTGCCCAAAATGTGGCAAGTTCTGGGAAGTCGCCCGTGAGATACTGGATGCATGCCAATATGCTCACCATGAATGGAACTAAAATGAGCAAGTCATTGGGCAATGCCATTTCCATTGAAGAGCTTGTTCATGGAGGAAAATTTAATAGAGCTTTCAGTGAAATGAGCATCCGCTTTTTCCTGCTTCAAGCGCACTACTCATCCACGGTCGATATTTCTGAAGCGGCCATTGAAGCCTCCGAAAAAGGATTTGATCGACTTCAACAGGCCTGGAAAGCCCTGGAGAAAATTGAGCGTGCCTCAGGAGATATCAATCAAGAATTAGATAGCGCTACAAGCAAGCTTCTTGACCAGGTTTATGTAGAGCTCAGCAACGACCTCAACACACCAAAAGCAATTGCCGTGCTTTTCGATTTGGCGAGTACAATTAACTCCATTAAAAATCAACAGATTCCTTCCAATGACCTGAGCGAAGAAACCATGGAAAGGTTAAAAAAGGAGCTTCCTATAATCTTAGGTGATATTCTGGGACTAAAAGCGTCTGAGGAAACGAAAAGCAATCATCTTGATGGAGTCCTTGAGCTTATGATCCGCATGCGAAATCAAGCTCGTGCCGACCGAAACTTTGAGCTTGCCGATCAGATACGAGATCAACTGAAGGAAACCGGAGTTGCATTAAAGGACGGAAAAAACGGAACCGAGTATGAACTCAACTGATTTATTCTTTCAATGATTCTTTCAGGAAAAGAAATCGAGAAAAATCTCGGAAAGGAAATTTTCATCGAGCCCTTCAACCCAAATCAGCTCAATCCAAATAGCTATAACCTCAGCTTGCATGATGAGCTCATGGTTTACGACGAGGCATATCTGGACATGAAAAACCCGAACAAGACGACCCCACTAAGAATTCCAAAGGAAGGTTTGATCTTGGAAACAGGGAAGCTTTACCTTGGAAGGACTATTGAGCATACCCGGACCGAATCCTTTGTTCCAATGCTTGAAGGTCGATCGAGTGTAGGGAGACTTGGGCTTTTTGTTCACGTTACTGCTGGTTTTGGGGACGTTGGATTTTCAGGATATTGGACACTTGAGATGTTCTGCGTTCAACCGATAAAAATCTATCCTGGAACAGAAATTTGCCAAATCTTCTATCACTCCATTCAGGGAGAATACGAAAAATATGCTGGAGGGAAGTATCAGGATAACAAAGGCATTCAGGCAAGTTTATTGTATGAGGATTTTGGGGACTAGTTTTTTGAGAAAACTACTCGTAGCGTCGTTTATCGCGTTGGTCCGAATCTATCAATACGGAATCAGCCCATATCTAGGCGCTAACTGCCGGTATCACCCAACCTGTTCTCAATATTCTGTTGAAGCTTTAAGGGAACATGGATTGCTCCGAGGGCTCTGGCTTTCGATTAAGCGAATCGCAAGCTGCCATCCTCGGGGAGGCTCTGGATACGACCCTGTACCTCCTAAGAAATCCTAGTGACGACGGTGTTGTTTTCGAATGGTTGATTCGCGTTGAAACTCAACCTCGGAAATGGTTCCTTCATCCTTGAAGAAGAATTTCCCACCCCACCTATGGACTACTTTCTTATAAATATGTCCATGACCTTCGCGAACTACAATACGCCGTGTAATTTCCTTTTTACCGTCATCGTGTATCTCTTCTGTGATTCCCATCGGAAATTCCTCTGATATGTGAAGGTGGTAGTCATCACGTGCACGATCAAACTCTTTGAAACCGGTTAATTCATCAACAACGTATTTCGCCTTTTTCTGTTCCTTCTTTTTGACGGGTTCCGACTTAGGTTCTGGCTTGGGTTCTGGTTTTGGCTTCGGCTCTGGTTTGGGTTCTGGTTTGGGCTTAGCGGCTTCGATGGCCTTCGCCTCTTCGGCCCTTTTTGTAGCTTCTGCTTCCTCTTTGGCCTTTTCCTCGGCCCTTTTTGCAGCTTCTGCTTCCTCTTCAGCCTTTTTCTTTGCCTCCTCTTCCTTAGCTTTCTTATCAGCCTCTTTCTCCGCTTCTTTTTTAGCCTTCTCCTCGGCTTCGGCTTTCTCTTTAGCTTCCTTTTCGGCTGCCTCCTTGGCTTCTTCTTCCGCTTTTTCCTCTTCTGCTTTTTTCTCAGCCGCTTCTTCAGCCTCTTGCTTCGCCTTTTCTTCAGCTTCTTTTTTGGCTTTTTCAGCAGCTGCCTTCTTTTCCTTCTCCTCTTCAGCCTTTTTCTCAGCAGCTTCTAC